>NZ_CP049780.1:5900444-6051697 GCF_011193355.1 Streptomyces sp. JB150 | reverse complement strand
TGTGGATGTGGTGGTCGCCCGCGAGCCAGAGGAAGCCGTCGCGCCGGCGGCCGCCGGACGCGGCGGACGCGGGCGCCGCCTGCGGGGTGAGCACGCTCGCGGCGGCCAGGCCCGCGCCGAGCAGTCCGGCGCGGCGCAGCAGTGAGCGGCGGGACCGCTGCTCGGGGGTCAGGGCCTCGTCGGGCACGGAGGTGTCGAAGGCGGCGGGCAGGGCCGCGGCGTTGTCGTGCGGGTGGTCGTGGTGATGGTGGTGATGCCCGTGGCCGTGGCTGTGACCGTGGTGGTGGGCGTGGCCCATGGGTGTGCCTCCTCGATGCCGCTGCCTTCTCGCGGCCGCCTTCCGCGGTGCGCTGGTGCGCCGCGTGAGGAGGATCACGGCGGAAGATGAATGTTGAACGACTCGGGGATGAGCGTGAGGAGTCCCGGACACGGCCGCTCGCCCCACGGCTCGCAGCGTCCTCCGGCTCGCCTTGTGGCGGCGGGCCGCCTTCCTTCCCTAGGCTGTTGCCTAGAAGCCCTAGGCAGGGAGGTCGTATGCCCCGCGCCGGTCTCACCGCGGACCGCCTCGTCGCGGCCGCGGTCGAACTCGCCGACGAGACCGGGTTCGAGAACGTGACCCTGTCCGCGCTGGCGCGCCGCTTCGGGGTGAAGGACGCCAGCCTGTACTCCCACGTCAGGAACCTCCGGGACCTGCGCGCCCGGATGGCCCTGCGGGCCGGCGGCGAGCTGATCGACCGCATCGCGGCGGCCGTCGCCGGCCGGGCCGGCAAGGACGCGCTGACCGCGTTCGCCGACGCCTACCGGGCGTACGCGCGGGAGCACCCCGGCCGGTACGCGGCCACGCAGATCCGCATCGACCAGTCCCTCGTCGCCGACTCCCCCGCGCTGCGCCGCACCGCCGAGATCACCTACGGCATGCTGCGCGCCTACGGCCTCGAGGAACCCGACCTGACCGACGCCGTCCGCCTGCTGCGCGCCACCTTCCACGGCTACTGCGTCCTGGAGGCCGCCGGAGGCTTCGGCGCCCCCCGCGAGGTGAACGCGTCCTGGGACCGGGCGGTCGACGCCCTGCACACGGCCCTGACCCACTGGCCCCGCGAGGAGGGCGACGAGCCCCGTGAGTGACCACGACGTCCGCGGCGAGGGGCCCGTCCTGCTCGTCCTGCCCGGCGGCGCCGGGCACCCGATGGGCCTGGGCCCGCTGACCGGGCGGCTCGCCGAACGCTTCACGGTGGTGACGTACGACCCGCTCGGCCTCGCCCACGGACGGCTCGGCCGGCCCGTCCAGGACCAGCGGGTGGAGGCGTGGAGCGACGGCGCCCGGGAGGTCCTGGACGCGGTGCTCCCCGACGGCGAGGCGGCGTACGTCCTCGGCACCAGCTCCGGTGCCGTCGCCGCACTCGACCTGCTCGCCCGGCATCCGCGGCGGCTGCGGCACGTCGTCGCCCACGAGCCGCCGTGCGTGGCCGTCCTGCCCGACGGGGCGCGGCGGCGGGCGGCGTTCCGGGAGGTGTACGACACCTACCGCGCCGCGGGCCCGGCGGCGGCCGCGGCCCGGCTCACGGCCGTCCTGGAGGAGCGGGCACCGGACGCCGTGCCGGACGGCCGCCCCCTCTCCCCCGCCGAGGAACGGTCGAGCCCGCAGGCCCTGTTCCTCGCACACGTCCTGGTCCCGTTCACCTCCTACGTCCCCGGCCTGACGGCGGCCTCGTCCTCCGGGCCCCGGCTCACCCTGGCGGCGGGCGAGACCTCACGCGGCGGACTGCTGCACCGCACCGCCGCGTCCCTCGCCAGGCGCGCCGGCGGCGGGTTCGCCGAGCTGCCCGGCGGTCACCTCGGAGCGCTGGAGCACCCGGTCGCGTTCGCCGACCGGCTCACGGAGATCTTCGAGTCCTCGGCCCCACGCTGATCGCTCAGCGCCCGCACCTCCTCGTACGACGGCACGAACCCGCCGGGCCGCCGTCCCGCGCGGATGTCCGCGAGCGCGTCCACGGCCGCGCCGAGCGCCCGCCGGTACAGCAGCGAACCCAGACTGATCCGGCGCACCCCGAGGTCGGTGAGGCGGGTCACGCCCGGCCCGCCGGGCGCGTAGGACACGTTGAGGGGCGTGCCGTCGAAGTCCCGTACCAGGGCGGCGATCTCGGCCGGGTCGGTGAGGCCGGGCACGAACAGACCGTCGGCGCCGGCCTGCCGGTACATCTCCAGGCGGCGCCGGGTGCCCTCCCCGTCGCCCAGCCAGTACGTGTCCGTGCGGGCGTTGACGAACAGCCCGGGCGCCGCCGCCTTCACCGCCGCGATCTTCTCCGCGTGCCGCCGCGCCGGCCCGAGGCCGTCCTCCAGATTGATCCCGGCGACGCCCACGACGGCCAGCTCCCGAGCCGCCTGCGCCACCTCGTCGGGGTCGTCGCCGAACCCGCCCTCCGCGTCCACGGACAGCAGGAACGGCTCCGCGCCGAGAGCGAGGGCCAGGCGCATCGTCTCGTCGCGCGTCGCGGCCGCCCCGTCCGGCAGCCCGGCACCCGCCGCGACGCCGAGGCTCGTGGTACCGATGGCGGGAAACCCCTGCGCGGCGAACAGGCGCGCCGAGGCGTGATCCCAGGCGGTGGGCAGGAGAAGCGGTTCTCCGGCGCGGTGAAGCTCGGCGAAGGCGTTCATGGGAGCACGCTAGGCCCCGCTCCGTTCGGTCCCCACCGAACCGTGCGCGCGGCCGGGTCCACGGGACGGGGCCGTGTGGTCGCGGGCTCAGAGCGGGGTGACGTCGGCTTCCTCGGGGGTCAGGCGGACCCGTGCTGCGGTGCCGTCGGTCCAGTGGATCTCCAGTGTGTGCGGGTCGCCGGCCGTGCGGACGGTGACGGTCGTGGGCAGCGGAGCGGGGTGGGGTTCGGCGGTGAGGCGGGCGAGGGCGACGAAGAGGGTGGGGCCGTCGGCGGTGACGCCCGTGAGGGTGTCGGAGAGGCCGAGCGCGGGGAGCAGTTCGGCGCGCGGGCCGTCCCCCGCCGGCCAGCCGGTGATCCGGACCGGCGTGCCCGGGGCGGCGCCCGTCACCAGGTGCGCCCGCACCTCGGTGGCGCCGTGCGCGAGGACGACGCTGGTGACGCGGGCTTCGCCGCCCGCCGTGTGCCGCGAGGCGGCCCAGCCGTCGCCCACGCCCAGCGGCACGATGCCGGTGCGGCTCGCGTCGCCGCCGACGATCACGCTGTTGTCGTACGACGGGTCGGGGCGGGTCACGGTGGAGTAGCCGAGGCGGGTGTAGTGCGGGTCGTAGCGGACGTCCTCGCTGCCGTGGTTGTGGAGGCGGACGACGCCGTCCGAACGGGTCGACTGGAGCAGCCAGTTGGGCGGCCCGAGGGGGGTGACGGCGTCCTCGCGTTCGGCCGGTCCCGGCTCCTCGCGGGCCGTCCAGACGGGGTGGCCGGGCGGGAGGAGCAGGCCGAGGAAGCCCTTGCTCGCCCAGTAGGGGGAGGCGGGGCCGGAGTAGCCCTGGAGGACGGACGGGTCGGGGCCGTGCCAGCCGAGGGTGAGCAGTCCGCGCTCGTCGACCGCGCCCCGGTCGAGGAAGTACCGCAGCGCGCCGGAGGCGAGCCGGCGGGTCTCTCCGGGCGGGAGCGGCGTGTGGCCGGTCAGGGCGCCGAGCCAGAGGGGCGCCGTGGTGGCGAAGCGGTAGGTGAGGGAGCGGCCCTGGTGGACGGGGGCGCCGTCGGCTCCGAAGAGGCGGGCGTAGTCGGTGAGGTGCCGCGACAACCGCCCGCCGTACCGGGTGAGCGAAGCGCGGTCGCCGGCCAGCCACGCGTGCAGCACCGGATACAGGTGCATCGCCCAGCCGTTGTAGTAGTCGAACTTCCGGCCGTCGCCGTCCGTGTACCAGCCGTCGCCGAGGTACCACGTCTCGATCCGGTCCAGGCCGCGGTCGATCGCCGCCCGGGACGCCGCCGTCTCGTGGCCGATCTCCTGGAGGAACCCGCCGACGGTCACCGGGAACAACTCCCAGTTGCACGGCCACGCCTGCGCGTCGAGCGCGTCCGTGAGCCAGTCCGCCGCGCGCTGCCGCACCGGCTCGTCCAGCCGGTCCCACAGCAGCGGCCGGGTCAGCCGCAGCGCGAGCGCGATCGACGCCGCCTCCACCAGCGGCTGCGTGCGGCTCTCGATCCTCGGCCAGACGCCCGCCGTGCCGGCCGCGAGCCCGTCGGCGTAGCGCTGCAACGCGGTCTCGTCCCGGCGGAAGGCGGCCAGCAGGAACGTACGGGCGTATCCCTCCAGGCCGTCGGAGAGCCGGCCCGACCAGCTGACCCGGTCGCCCGGCAGGTGGTAGAGGGCCCGGTCCCCGGTGGCGTACGGCTCGACCGCGGCGAGCAGGCGGTCGGCCGCCGCCTCCCAGTGGGCGCGGGTGCAGCCGGTGTACGGGCTGCGGGTGCGGTCCTCGGGCGGCAGCTGCATGGGTCCTCGTTCCTCGGCCGTGACGAGCGGCGCGGTCACGCGGCGCGGTGCTCCCGGCCGGTGCGCAGGTCGGTGTACAGCATGTGGTGGTCCGAGAACCGGCTGGGCCGCACCCGGTGTTCGAGCGGGACGATGCCGCGCAGGAAGACGTAGTCGAACTTGCTGTGCCAGTCGGTGGTGACCTCGCAGTCGCCGAGGTCCGTGGGGTGGCACTGCGGGTCCGCGTCCTCGGCCAGTGCCCACAGGTCGTCCAGTTCGGGGGCGCCCGGTACGGCGTTGAAGTCCCCGAGGACGATCGCGCGGTCGTGCCGGGCGACCTCCGCGGCGAGCACGCCGGCCTGCTCCGCCCGCACCGCCTCCTGGCGCCGTTCGGCGAGGTGGGTGTTGAAGACCCGGACGGACTGGCCGCCCACCGTGGTCGTGACCGCCATGTACCCCCGGTCCTCCGACCCGCCGTCGGGGTACTCCTCGTCGACCACGTCGGTCATGGGGGCCGCCGACAGCACGGCCTGGCCGTACTCCCCGGGCCGCCACGGCACTCCTCCGCACCGGCCCCAGTTCCGCAGGACCGCCCCGTACTCCACGTGGTAGACGAGCCCGTAGTGCGTCTCCAGGTGGTCCCTGATCCGCTCGACGTCCCGCACACACGCTTCCTGCAAGCCGACGACCTGCGGCGCGTACGTCGCTATCTCCGCCGCCCGGTCGAGGTCGCTCTCCTCGCAGGGGTTGCAGATGTTCCACGTCATGACCCGGTTCGCCACCACGTCCCGGACCGCCTCCGCGGGCAGGGACCGGGCGGGCTGATCACTCGGCGCGCTCCGGCCGAAGAGCACCAAGCAGGCCACGGCCAAGGCCCCCACCAGCAACCCCGCGCCCCGACTGAGCACCATCAGCCTCCTCACAGCGGACACCCGCGGCGTCCCCCGGCATCCGACGTCCCCGGGCACGAGGTTATCCCGGCAATCGGATGACCACCCGAGTGGTCACCGATGCGCCTTCCTGCTTCCGCGCACCCCTCCCCGTGGTTCGTCCCGGCGACTGCCGCTTCGCGCGGCCGCACCGCGGGCGCGGTCCTGGTCGTCGGCGGGATGGGGAGTTCCCCGGACGTCGCGGTGGACCCGTCGCGGGAGAAGGCGTACGTCACGACCGTGAACGGGCTGCTGTACGAGGTCGGCCCGCGGACCGACGAGAGCCCGAGGAACCTGGCCGAGGGCCTGGGGACGTCCACCTCGGCAGTGGCCCTGGACGGGAGGGGCAAGGCGTACACCGGCAACAGCGACCAGACGGGGAGCCTGCGGGAGGTCGATGTCACGGCCGATCCACCCGTCACACCGCGCGCGGTGGCCGCGGCCTCCACGCGGCGCAGCGGCGGCATCGAGCACGTACGAGGGCCCGTTGTGGCGGTTCTCCCTGCGGGCCCTCCAGAGCCCGGAGCCGATCGAGATCACGACGGGGGTGTAGGAGCGGCCCCGAGGTTTACTGGGCTCATCCGGTGCGGACCAGGCCCCGCGGCACCAGGTGCCGGGCGACGAGTTCGTCGCGGACCAGTCCCGCGAAGACCGTGGCGCCGTGCACGGAGGTGTGCGTGTTGTCGCGCTTCTCGTCGTAGAGGTACAGGGACTTGGACGCCTCGGTCCCCAGGGCCTCCACCACGGCCTTCGTCTTCGCCGTGAGGTCGATCAGCGGGACGTCGCGCTCGGCGGCGAGGGTGCGGACGACCGCCGGGTGGTCGACGCCGAGGCCGTTGACCAGGAGGGCGGTGGGGTTGTTCAGGGTGCCGTCGGGGCTGAACCAGCGGCGGACGACAGGGGTGACGAGGACGGGCCGGCCGCCCGCGGCGCGGACGCCGTCCACCAGGGCTTCGAGGTTGGCGCGGTAGGTGGGGCCGTCGGTCGTCTTGTCGTTGTGGGCGAGCTGGACGAGGACCAGGTCGCCGGGGCGGACGCGCGGCTGGACGGCGGCCCACAGCCGGGGGTCCTGCCGGTAGGTGACCGTGCTCTCGCCGGAGTCGGCGTGGTTGGCGACGGACAGGCCCTTGCGGAGGTACTGCGGGAGCTGCTGGCCCCAGCCGGCGTAGGGGTCGCCGGGCTGGTCGCAGACCGTGGAGTCGCCGATCAGGAAGATCTGGCGGGCGCGGGCGGCCGGGGTGACGCGGATGGCGGCGAGCGCGGGGGCCGGGCCGCCGATGACGAGGTCCAGGCCCGCACTGCCGGCCGGGCCGGTCGGCTCGCCCTCGGGGGTGCGGACGTCGACCGTGAAGCTGCGGGCGACGCGTTCACCGGCGGGGACGGCGGTCTCGGGGAGCAGGGCGCGCCGGGTCTCGCCGGTGACGCGGGTGCTGGACGCGGTCTCGCCGCCGAGGACGACCGTCACGTCGTAGGTGCCGGGCGGGACGTCGAAGTGGCAGGTGCCGGCGGCGCAGTGCTCGATGCCGAGCGGGCGCGGCCCGCCGCCGGGTCCGCTGTCGGCATGCGCGGGCAGGGCGGACAGCGCGGTCCCCAGGGTGACCGCCACCAGCGCGGCCGTACCGAAACGTCTCATTCCCGCTCCTCGATCACGACGACGTGGTCCGGCGGGGACCGTACCGCGTCCAGCAAGCGCTTTCTAGCCCTTTCCGGGATCCCGCCCGACCCGGCTCACCCGGAGCGGACGGCCCCGTCAGGTGCCGCGGCTCCACTGCTGGTTGGCGCCGCCGTTGCAGGTGTACGTGATGATCGCGGCGGAGTCGGCGGTGGACGCGCCGTTCACGTCCAGGCACTCGCCCGTGGCGCGGGAGGTGACGGTGACGTAGGAGCCGGTGGTGGTGAGCGACCACTGCTGGGCGGCCGACGAGGTGTCGCACCTCTCCTGCGTCACCGTGCTCGCGTTCTCCCGCAGGCACAGGGAGCTGTGCCGGGCCACCAGCTGGTGGTGGCCGCCGCCGAGGGGCTTGAACCAGAACCTCTGGTTGCCGCCGCCGTTGCAGTCGTACTGCTTGAGCTGGGCGCCCGCCCACTGCGACTGGCCGGTGACGTCCGCGCACCGGCCGGAGTGCCGGGCGATGAGCGTGGGGTACGCGGCGCTGGTGCCGGTGACCGTCCCGGCGGCCGTGTCGACGGTGACCTCCGGGGTCCAGGACATCGACAGGGTGGTCGCGGTCGGGAAGGCCAGCGGCAGCCAGACGTAGCGCGAGTCGTTGACCGTGCCGCCGAAGGAGTTGCCCCAGCGGTCGCCGAGGTAGAGGTAGGAGGTGGCCGAGGCACCCTGCACCGGCAGGACGTACGCGGTCTGGGAGCCGTAGCCGGTCGCGTCGCCCACGTCGGCCATGGCCGACCAGGGGCCGGCGAGGCTGGTCGCGGTGGCGTACCGCTGCTGGTTGGGGTTCCAGCCGGTCGCGCCGGAGGTCAGCATGAAGTAGACGCCGTTGCGCTTGAACAGGGCGGGCGCCTCGCGGTGGCCGCCCGGCCACGGGTTGGCGACCAGGCTCGCGACGCCGGTGTAGTCGGCGGTGAGCCGGTAGATGTGCAGGTCGTAGTTCTCGCGGGCGGCGGAGACCATGTAGCCGGTGCCGTCGGTGTCGGTGAAGACCGTGATGTCGCGGGACATGTGCTGCCCGAGCGGGCGGAAGCTGCCCCGCCAGGTGTAGTTCCCGTCGACGGTGTCGGAGACGGCGACGGCGGCACGGGCCTCGCCGTAGTCGCTGCCGTTCTCCTTGTGCATCCACATCACGAACGTGCCGGTGGCCGCGTTGTACATCACCTTCGGCCGCTCGATGTTGGCGACGGCCAGTTCGGGGTGGGTGGCCTGGGTCAGGACGTGGTTCCTGAACTCCCAGTTCCTCAGGTCGGTGGAGCGGTAGGCGTCGACGTAGCGGAAGGTGTTGTCGGCGTTGCGGTGCTCACCGAACCAGTAGTAGTACGAGCCCGCCTTGATGATCCCGCCGCCGTGGGCGTGCACCGGGTTGCCCGAGGTGTCGGTGAACTGGGTGCCGTTGGCGACGGTCTGCGGTGCCGCCTGGGCGGGACCCGCCGTGGCGAGGGTGCCGAGCAGGGTGAGACAGAGGGTGAGGAGGAGCGCGTACGCACGTCTCATCTCAGTCCTCCGCCCGTGCCGGTGTGTCGGCGACCGGGACGCCGAAGTCGGGGGTGCCGTCCGGCTTCCAGCCGAGCCTCTGCACGCGCGTGTGGCGGTTGGGGTCGTTCAGCGGATCGCCGGTGATCTCCTTGTACTGGCGGGCGTGGTAGACGAGGACGTCGGTGCGGCCGTCCTCGGCGACGGTGAAGCAGTTGTGGCCGGGGCCGTACTGCCGGGTGGTGTCGTTGCTGGTGAAGACGGGCGTCGGGGACTTCGACCAGCTCGCCGGGTTCATCAGGTCGCTGCGGGCGTCGGCGGTCAGCAGGCCGACGCAGTAGTGGTGGTCGGTGGCGCTCGCGGAGTAGGTCAGGAAGACGCGCCCGTTGCGCTGCAGGACGTACGGGCCCTCGTTCACCTTGAAGCCGACGCACTCCCAGTCGTACTCGGGTGTCGTGAGGCGTATCTGCGGGCCGGTCAGGGTCCACGGGTTCGCCATCCTCGACAGCCAGACGGCGGTGTTGTTGTCCATGCCGGGCTCGTGCTGGGCCCAGGCGAGGTAGCGGGTGCCGCGGTGGGTGAAGGTGGTGGCGTCCAGCGAGAAGGTCTCCCAGGCCGTCCTGATCTGCCCCCGCTCCACCCAGGTGCCCTTGAAGGGGTCGGGGTGGGCGTTCTCCAGGACCCAGATGCGGATGCGCCACACGTCCTCGGCGGGCGCGGCGGCGAAGTAGACGTACCACTTGCCGTCCACGCGGTGCAGTTCCGGCGCCCAGATGTGCGCGCCCATGTCACCGGTGGGATGCGCCCGCCAGATGACCGACTCGGCCGCCGCGGACAGGCCGTTGAGGGTGCGGGAGCGGCGCAGGACGATCCGGTCGTACTCGGGGGCGGTGGCCGTGAAGTAGTAGAAGCCGTCGGTGTGCCGGTTGATGTGCGGGTCGGCGCGGTTGCGGACCAGGGGGTTCACGTACGGGGCCGCCTCGGGGGACGCGGCGGGCGCGGCCGCCTGGGCGACGCCGGGCACCGCGGCCAGGGCGCCGGCGGCCGCGGCTCCCTTGAACAGCATTCGCCGGCTGGGGTCGTGGGGCAGGACGTGCTCGCGGCTCATACGGACTGCCTCTCGTGGGGGGGACGCGTCGTGGGGGACGAGCTTGACGGTCGTGGGGATGAGTTTGGCGGTCGGGGGGGGACGAACTTGAGCGTCGTGCGATATGCCGAACACCATCTGTCATTCCGAACGCCGAAAAGGTAAGGGCGTACCGCTGGGAGGTCAACGGGTCCGACGGAGGCGGCACTCCCGCGTCCGGGTCGATCCGTTCACGAGGTGGACACACTCGGGCGGGGGCGGCCGGCCCCGGCTCGACTACCGTCGACGGCATGACCAGCGCCTTCCCCCTCGCCGAGGCCCTCGCCTCCACCACCGTCGTCCTCGACGGCGGCATGTCCAACCAGCTCGAGTCCGCCGGGCACGACCTGAGCGACGAGCTGTGGTCCGCACGGCTGCTCGCCGAGCGGCCCGAGGCGGTCACCGAGGCGCACCTGGCCTACTTCGAGGCGGGCGCGGACGTCGCCATCACCGCCAGCTACCAGGCCACCTTCGAGGGGTTCGCGAAGCGCGGCATCGACCGCGAGGAGGCGGCCCGGCTGCTCGCGCTGAGCGTGGAGCTGGCCCGCCGGGCCGCGGCGCGGGCCCGCGACCGGGGTGTGACCCGGCCGCTGTGGGTGGCCGCGTCGGCCGGCCCCTACGGGGCGATGCTCGCGGACGGCTCCGAGTACCGGGGCCGCTACGGGCTGAGCGTCGACGCGCTGGAACGTTTCCACCGGCCGCGGCTGGAGACACTGGCCGCGGCCGGGCCCGATGTGCTGGCGCTGGAGACGGTCCCCGACGCCGACGAGGCGGCGGCCCTGCTGCGGGCGGTGCGCGGGCTGGGGGTGCCGGCCTGGCTGTCGTACACCGTGGACGGCACCCGCACCCGGGCCGGGCAGCCGCTGGAGGACGCCTTCGCGCCGGCCGCCGACGTGGACGAGATCATCGCGGTGGGCGTCAACTGCTGCGCCCCGCACGACGTCGACGCCGCCGTGGAGACCGCGGCGCGGGTGACGGGCAAGCCGGTGATCGTCTACCCCAACAGCGGCGAGGCCTGGGACGCCGAGGCCCGCGCCTGGCGGGGCCGCACCACCTTCACCCCGGACCAGGTCCTCGGCTGGCGCGCCGCCGGGGCCCGCCTGATCGGCGGCTGCTGCCGGGTGGGCCCGGAGGCGATCGCGTCGATCGCGACGACCCTGACGC
This sequence comes from Streptomyces sp. JB150, assembly GCF_011193355.1. GTDB lineage: Bacteria > Actinomycetota > Actinomycetes > Streptomycetales > Streptomycetaceae > Streptomyces. The sequence goes on along the minus strand of NZ_CP049780.1, from coordinate 6,040,923 downwards.
CGTGACCCCGGCGTTCGGGGGGACCGCCACCGCGGGCGGCAGCGGACCCGCGGGCGGCGGGGACGGGGCGTACGGCGGGGCAGGGCAGGCGGGGCAGGCACCGGGCGTACCGGCACGACGGCCCGACCGGTCGGGGGCGGGGGTGTATGGGGCACAGCGGGGTCGGGGGCGGGACCGTCCAGGGGGCACGGCAGCCCGGTCTGGGGCGGGGCGCCCCCGGCGCACGGCAGCCCGGTCAGGGGCGGGACGCCCCCGGCGCACGGCAGCCCGGTCAGGGGCGGGACGCCCACGGCGCACGGCAGCCCGGTCAGGGGCGGGACGCCCCCGGCGCACGGCAGCCCGGTCAGGGGCGGGACGCGGTTCGTGGCCGTCGCGGAGCGGGAGCCAGGGGGTCGCCGAGGCGGCGTCCGGCGGCCGGCCGGACAGGCCGGTGCGAGACCCGACTCGGCACCGAGCCCGCGAGCCCGTGACCCCGTGAGCTGACGGAACTGCTCACCGCCGCCGAGTAGGCCCGGAGCCGGGTGCCGGGTGATCAGTCCGGCGCGCGCCCGCGGAGCGGTGGAACCGCCGTACCGCCGAGCGCAGTTCCCCCCCGCGCGTGGGTGACGCGGGAGCCAGAGTCGGACCCGACGCGGGTGTGGACTCCCGGGCGAGGGCGTCGGCCGCGGCCCACAGCGCCAGCTCGGCGTCCCGCGGACCGAACGCCGTGTAGGGCGCGCGCAGCGCGGGGGAACCGTCCGCCCCCGGCTCGGTCGTCTCGCCGAAGACGCGCACCGGGTGGGCGGCGTCCCACGGCTCCCAGCCCGGGTCCCCGTCGGTGACGAACCGCACCCAGGTCCGGTGCATCCGCTCGGCCAGTTCCCGCGGGGCGCCCTGGCCGGCCAGCTTCGCCGACTCGGGCACGTCACCGCTGTCGAACACGAAGCCGAGCTCCAGCGCGTGGCAGGCGCCGAGGCCGGGCAGCCGGGAGGGCCAGGCGAACTCGTAGACGTACGACGTGCCGGGGCGGGCGTCCGCCAGGCGGTGCAACGGGCGGCGCAGCAGGTGGTCGGTGATCATCTGGCCGACGATCTCGGCGGTGCCGGCGCCGGGCCGCAGGGCACGGTAGCCGCGCGGCACCTCGTGGCCGGCGTGGCAGCGGGCCATGGCACCGGCGAGGGCGACCGCGCCGAGCCGGTCGACGCGCTCCAGCAGGCCGCCGGGGACCAGCCAGAGCCGGTACTCGTCACGGGTCCAGCCCATGAGCAGTTCGGCGCCGGCCGCGGCCTCCCCCTCGACCAGCGCTTCGAGCGGGTCGCGCGGGACGAGGTCGCCGTCGACGACGATCCCGAAGGCGGGTCCGCCGAGGACGGGGCCGCCGAGCCGGCCCACCTCGGCCTGGGTGCGCAGCAGCAGCTCGCGGTCGACGGCGGCGAAGGCCTCGGCGGTGGCGGGGATCCGCAGCCGGGCGGCCATCCGGCGCACCATGCGCCGTACCTTGTCCCGGTCGGCGGCCTCGGGCGCCCCGCTCTGCAGGACGGCCCGCCGGAACAGGCCCTGGGCCTGCGGCGCGGCGAGCAGGGCGCCGGTGCTGATGGCGCCGGCGGACTGCCCGGCCAGGGTGATCCGGTCCGGGTCGCCGCCGAAGGCCTCGATGGTCTCGCGCACCCAGCGCAGGGCGGCGAGCTGGTCGCGCAGACCGGCGTTGGCGGGGGCGTCCGGGAACAGTCCGTAGCCCTCGACGCCGAGCCGGTAGTTGACCGACACGCAGACGACGCCGTCCCGCGCGAAGGTGCGTCCGTCGTACACCGGCACGCCGGAGGAGCCCCTGGTCAGCGCGCCGCCGTGGAGCCAGACGAGCACCGGGAGGCGGGCTGCGGGGCCCGGCTCGGGCGTCCACACGTTGAGGTTGAGACAGTCGTCGCCGGGCACGACCGGGTCGGACAGGTACTGCGCGAAGGCCTCGGAGTACGGCGGTTTGGGCGGGGTGGGACCGAAGGCGAGGGCGTCCCGGATCCCCGGCCAGGGCTCGGGCGGGACCGGCGGCCGGAAGCGGCGGGGCCCGAAGGGGGGTGCCGCGTACGGGATGCCCCGGAACACGGCGACACCGTGCTCGTACCGGCCGCGTACGGCCCCGTACGGCGTGCGCACCACAGGGCCGGCCCGGTCCGCTGCCCGGTCCCCGGCTCCGCCGGCCGCCCGGCGTCCTGTCCCGTCTGCCGTCCGGCCTCCCGTCCCGTCTGCCGCCGCCATCCGCCACCAGCTCCTCGCGCGCTGACGCTCCGTTGACGTCAGAGCATCGCATCGAGGGGATCTATTCCGCGGAAGGACGACGCGGGGGCCGCACGGGCGGCGGAGTGGCCCGGACGAGGGCCGATTCCGGCGCGCTCGCCTGATTGCCCGCACCCGCCCCCGCACCTACGGTAGAAGGCGCTTTCACCGACCGCGTCTCTCCTCGTCCGGCACACGTCAGGAGCCCCATGCCCAGCGTCCGATTGCCCAGGGCCGTGTTCGCGATGGACCCGGTGCATCTCCCGCGGCTGTTCCCGGATCCGCTGATGGCCCGGCTGCGGCGGACGGCCGTACTCGACCCCGCGCTGGTCGTACGGGGCTTCGCCGATCCGGCGGCGGCCGGGGCGCTGGCCGGCGCGGACGTCCTGATCACCGGCTGGGGCTGCCCGCGCCTCGACGAGCGCGCCCTGGCCGCCGCCCCCGGGCTGCGGGCGGTGCTGCACGCTGCGGGCTCGGTGCGCTCGCTGGTGGGCGACGCCCTGTGGCGGCGCGGGGTGACCGTCTCCAGCGCGGTCACGGCCAACGCGCTGCCGGTGGCCGAGTACACGCTCGCGATGATCCTGCTGACCGGGAAGGACGCCTTCGGGCACCGCGAGCGCTACCGCGCCGGGCACACCTTCCCGTCGCCCGCCGATACCGCCGCCCTCGGCAACCTGGGCCGCCGCGTCGGTGTCGTCGGCGCCTCGCGGGTGGGCCGCCGGCTGCTGGAGCTGCTGCGGCCGTTCGACTTCGAGGTGCTGCTGTACGACCCGTACGTGGACGCCGCCGAGGCCGCCGCGCTGGGTGCGCGCCTGGTCTCGCTGGAGGAGCTGCTGCGCGGCAGCGACACCGTCACCCTGCACGCGCCGGACATCCCCGGCACCCGCCACATGCTGGACCGGGCCGCGCTCGCCCTGGTCCGGGACGGCGGCGTGCTGATCAACACCTCGCGGGGCGCCCTGGTCGACCAGGAAGCGCTCGTCGGGGAGCTGGCGTCGGGGCGGCTGAGCGCGGTCCTCGACGTGACCGACCCCGAGCCGCTGCCGCCCGGCTCGCCTCTCCACACGCTCCCCAACGTGTTCCTCACCCCGCACATCGCGGGCTCGCTCGGCAATGAGCTGGCGCGCCTCGGCGGGATCGTCGTGGAGGAGCTGGAGCGGCTGGCGCGGGGCCTGCCACCGGCCCACGAGGTACGGCACGCGGACCTGACCAGGGTCGCCTGACGGCCGCACCTCACGCCCGTAGCCCCTCACCCGGCACCCTCGCCCCACGTCGTTGCCAGAGTTCACGCGGGCGCACTCCGCCGATTCCCCTCTCTTCACGACTCCCCCGCACCCACCTAAGGTAGGAAGCGCTTTCTATACGGTCGTGGTCACGACCCCGCAGCCGCCTGCGGGTCGTGACGTTCGAGGGCCCTCGGGCGGGCCGGAGGGGTGGGTTCCGATGGGCCGAACGGCACGTTCGAGCACGACGGCCGGTCCGACGCTGGCGGTGGTGGCCCGGGAGGCGGGGGTGTCCGTGCCGACCGCGTCCAAGGTGGTCAACGGCCGCGAGGACGTGGCGCCCGAGACCCGCCGCCGGGTCACCGAGGCGCTGGTCCGGCTCGGCTACGTGCGCCGGCCGCGGTTCGACGCGGCGCGGACCCCGAGCATGGTGGACCTCGTCGTGCGCTCCCTGGCCAGCTCCTGGTCGGGGGCGGTGCTGCACGGCGTGGAGGAGGCGGCGCACGACGCCGGGCTGGACGTCGTCGTCTCGGCGGCGCTGCCCCGCATCCGGGCCGGGCGCCCCGAACGCGGCTGGCTGGACAAGCTGTCCGCGCGCGGCTCGGCCGGGGTGCTGTTCGACCTGCCCGAGCTGACCGAGGCGCAGTACGCCTGGCTGGAGCAGCACCGCATCCCGTTCGTGATGATCGACCCGCTGCTCGAACCGCCGCCCGGCGTGGTGTCGGTGGGCGCGGCGAACTGGCAGGGCGGGGTGATGGCGACCGAGCACCTGCTGTCCCTCGGCCATGAGCGGATCGCCGTGCTCGCCGGCCCCCGGCGCACGCTGTGCGGCGGGGCGCGGCTCGCGGGCTACCGGTCGGCGCTCGCCGCGGCGGGGCTGCCGCACCGGCCCGAGTACATCCGGCACACCGGGTCCGACGAGGCCGCCGCCCGGCGGCAGACGCGGGAACTGCTCGACCTGCCGCAGCCGCCGACCGCCGTCTTCGCCTGCTCGGACCGCATGGCCCTCGGTGTCTACGAGGCCCTGGCCGAACGGGGGTTGCGGGTGCCCGGCGACCTGAGCGTCGTCGGCTTCGACGACCTCCCCGAGGCCCGCTGGGCCTCCCCCGCCCTCACCACCGTCCGCCAGCCCGTCTCCGAGATGGCCGCCACCGCCCTGCGCCTCCTGGTCCGCCTGATGGACGGCGACCGCCCCGAGAGCACCCGCACGGAGCTGTCGACCCGTCTGATCGCGCGCGAGAGCACGGCGGCGCCACGGGACTGAGGCCCACCGGCGGGCCTCGTCCCGCCGCCGGATCACTCCGTCAGCCGGGCCGCCCAAGCGAGGCCGCCGCGCAGATGCTCCCGGAAGGCGGGGTCGGCGTACGCCTCGGCGGCGTGGCCGAGGGCGGTGTAGAAGACACGGCCGGCGCCCCGGTTGTGGCACCAGGCGAGGGGGTGGTCGGCGCCCATGCCGCCGCCCTCGTAGGAGGACTCGTCGGCGCTGACCAGGACGCGGACCGTGCCGCGGGGGTTGGTGCGGAAGTCGTACCACTCGTCGGTGAACTCCCATACGGCGGGCAGGTGCCGGGTGGCCGGATGGGCGCGGTCCTCCACGAGGGCCCTGCCGGGCTGGAAGGCGGGGTGCCGGTCGAAACGGGCGCCCAGCAGCCGCTCGTAGTAGGGCCACTCGTACTCCGTGCAGGCGGCGGCGTGGACGCCCGCGAACCCGCCGCCCGCCTCCACATACTCCGCCAGCCGCTCCCGCCCGGCCGGCGTCAGCACCTCGCCGCTGGTGGAGAGGAAGACGACGGCGGCGTATCCGGCCAACGGCGCCTCCAGGGCCACCGGGTCCTCGGTGTGGTCGACGTCGTAGGCACCGAGCGCGCGGACGGCCGCGACGGCGGCGGGGATGGAGTCGTGGCGGTAGTCGGTGGTGCGGGTGAAGACGAGCAGTCTGGGGGCCATGCGCACGACCTTAAGCGGAGGGGGGCACGGCCTCGGAGGGAGTGGACGTCCGCGAGATCCCCGGCGCACACGGCGCGCTGGCTGCGCTCAACGCGCCCGGCGCGTGCGGCGTGTGCGGCGTGCCGGAGGGCTCGGCGGCTTGGCGCCCTCGGCCGCGCTCCCGCACTACCGCCCTACCCCCGCCCCCGCCCCCGCCCCCGGACAGATGTCCCCGCCCGGCTCAGCCGCCCGCGTCCACGTCGTTGTCCGGCGCCCCGTCGCCCTCCGGAGGCAGGTCGCCGCGCTCCACCGGCGGCTCGGCGCCGCCCTGACCCTCCGGCAGCAGGGCGTCGAGTTCGTCCGCGGTGGGGTGATGGGCACCGAGGGCGGCCTCGCGCAGCACGTCGCGGCCGACCTCGGGGCCGGCGCCGACCCGGACGACGTGACCGCCCTTCGGGACGGCGTACTCACGCTGGTCACCGGAGCTGCGGTACCAGGCCTCGCCGTCCTTCCGGCATGTGGTCCGCCCGCCGGAGACGTCACCGGCCGGCAGCTGCGGGCAGGTGGCCGCGGTCATCTCGCCCCGGTCGACGCGCAGATGGATCTGGCCGCCGGTGGCTCGGGAGACGTAGACCGCCGAGTAACCGTCGCCGCCGTACACGCCGACGGACTGCCGGGTTACGGTGAAGCCGTCGGCCTCGATGGCGTAGACGTGCTCGGGCGCGATCCCCATCGCGCGGGCGCGGGAGGCGACGTCGTCCGGGTCGGCGGCGCGGCGCTCGTCGCCGCAGCCGGTCAGGAGCAGTGCGGGCAGCAGTAAGGAGGCGTACGGCAGGGCACGCGGCAGACGGGTCATGCCCTCATCTTTCCGCACAGGTGTCCCACGACCGGGTGGGGGCCGGCGTACTCTCGGCGGCGATGGACACGATCCCGGCACATCTGGACCACCTCGTGCTCGCCACCCCCGATCTCGCGGCGACGGTGGCCGACTTCACCCGGCGGACCGGGGTCGCACCGGCCGCCGGAGGTACCCACGCCGGCCTCGGCACCCGCAACCATCTGGTCGGCCTGGGCGGCGGCGCCTATCTGGAGATCATCGGCCCCGACCCGGAGCAGTCCGCTCCGTCCGGCCCCCGCCCGTTCGCGGTGGACGCGCTCACCGGCCCGCGCACGGTCACCTGGGCGCTGCGCACCACCGACCTGGACGCGGCCGTCACCACCGCCCGCGCCCGCGGCTACGACCCTGGCCCCGCCCACGCGATGAGCCGCCGCACCCCCGACGGCACCCTCCTCGCCTGGCGGCTGACGGACGGCGTCACCGCGCACCCCTCGGGCCTGGTGCCGTTCCTCATCGACTGGGGCACCTCCCGCCACCCCACCGCCGGCGGACTGCCCGTCACTCCCCTGCTGCACCTGTCGGCGACGGCCCCCGCCCCCGACGAGATCCGCCCGCTCCTCGCCGCACTGGACACCGGACTGACCATCACCGAGGGCGACGTCGGTCTCCACTTCACCATCGACACCCCGCGCGGACCCGTCACCTTCGACTGACGGCGCGGGCCGCCGCCTCCGACCCAGGGGTCCGATGCCACTGCCTGCCGCGGGCCTGACCCATCGGTCACCGCTCGCCGTGTTCCGCGCGCCAGCGCCCGGCCTCGGCCAGCGCCGCCTCCAGCGACAGGCCCGCCACGAGTTTCAGCGGGACGTCCCCGAGCGGGCACTCGGGATAGTGGTCGGGCGGGCGAGGCCGACGAACGCCGGTCAGGGGATAAGCGGCGTCACACGCGGGGCACTGCCGAGCGGGCGCGCCCTTGCTGCCGAAGTCGTAGTAACCGCTCATCGCTGCTCCTCACCGCCGCCTGGTTCAGCTCTCATCACTGTGGCGTATGCGCAGGACCGCCCACGCGTCCACCACGCCACGTACCAGACGGGCCGTCCAGGACAGGACCGCCAGCCCGCAGAACGCGGCCACGGTTCCGGCGGCGAGCCAGCGCCACACCGGTGTGGCCGTGCCGTGGGGCGGGACCAGGGCCAGTCCGCTCCCGACGGCCAGGCACAGGACGCCCAGGTTGTACAGGAGGTTGGCGCGCGTGCTGCGGCTGCGCCACAGGTCGAAGTCGGCGCGCTGGTCGCTGATCAGCCGCTCCCGTCGTGATTCCGTCATCTCCGACAGCGGCCCCCACCACTGTTCGACATCTCCGCGTGAGTACAGGTGCCCGCGCGCGAGTACGCCTCCGTGGACAGCGCTGATCAGGAACAGCGCGCCCAGGGTCAGGGCGAACAGCGCAGGATCCGGCCAGCGGAACTTGTCCGCGTCGGCCGCCACCACTCATCAGCAGCGCGATGTTGGCCGCGCCGAGCAGCGGCGCCGCGACCGTGAGCTGCCCCTCCAGCGAGACGGCCAGGCCGAGGGGGATGGGCTTGCGCCATGAAGGCCGTACCGCCATTCAGTCCTCCCCCTCGGGTGGTGCCGCCGGCATGCTCCTGCGGATCTCGGCCAGCGCACGGGCGGCGACCTCGCTGGGTGGAGGGGCGTCCCGCCCGCGGTCCATGCCCATCTTCCGCTCGTGCACGCGCAGGCGAGCCAGCTCGGCCTCGGCCGTCCCAAAGTCCGAGTCAGCATGATGTTGCTCGGTTCCAGGTCTCGGTGCACGATCCCCGTGGCGTCTTCCAAGGGCACGCCGTGGCGTACGCGAGCCCGTCCAGCACGCCCAGGATCCGCCGCCGGTGGGGCGTGGATCAGTTTGACCGCCCGTGGCTCCCCGTTGCGCTCGTCCACGGCGGCGTACACCGTGGCCCTGGCGTCGCGTCCCAGTTCGGCTCCGAGCCGCCACCGGTCGAGCAGTCGCGGTCCCAAGGTCACCCCCCCCTGCCAGGCGTTGGTGGCGCTGTATCGCTGTATCGCTCAGGCGACCCGCGATCCGGGTGTCGAGCGCGTCGGACCGGCGTCCGAGCCGACCTGGAGACTAGAACCGGACGCCGGGCAAACCAAGAGGCGCGCACCGCCGCCGGGCGCGAACGAGAGCACGGCCTCACCCGAGTGCGCCGTACGGCGTTCCGCGCGCCAGGTCCGATGTCCGATCCCGGTGACCGATCCGGATGACCACCAGAGGACGACCGGATGACCCGGCTCTCCCGTCCGCGCCCACGACCCCCGTCTCCCCGGCGTCTGTCCGCGCTTGGACAGCACCGCGCCCCTGGGGTATAGTCGATCTTGCCCGGCCGCCGGAGAACACCGGTCACCGGTCAGGCGTTGGTGGTCCAAGGAAAGACGCCCCGCTTCCTGCGGGGAGATGCAGGTGCAAGGCCTGCCCGGCGCTCCGAGAAGAGCCCCTGTTCCTCCGTTCGGAGGGACGGGGGCTCTTGGCGTTCGACCGTGTCGCGCGAGGTTGCCGGTTTGCGGCTGGCGGGTGGCGGATGGCGGGTGGCGGGTGTCCGATTCCTTCAATACGCGGCGCCACCGCCCCGCCTACGGTGGCCGCATGAGTCCACGTTTCGATGCCATCGGTCTGGTCGTCTCCGACATGGCCGCCTCCGTCGCCTTCTACCGCCGCCTGGGCTTCGCGTTCCCCGAGGGAGCCGAGAAGCTGCCGCACGCGGAGGCCGAACTGCCCGGCGGGCTGCGGCTGATGCTGGACGTCGAGGAGACCGTGAAGTCCTTCCACCCCGGCTGGCAGCCGCCGTCCGGGACCGCCTCCCGGGCGTCGCTGGCGCTGCGCTGCGACAGTCCCGCCGAGGTCGACGCGGTGTACGAGGAGCTGGTCGACGCCGGTCACCACGGCGAGCTGAAGCCGTGGGACGCCGTGTGGGGGCAGCGGTACGCCGTCGTGCACGACCCGGACGGCAACGGCGTCGACCTGTTCGCGCCGCTACCGGCCCAGTAGCCGTCCGAGCGGGAGACCCGTCAGCTCCTTGACGTCCCGCGCCAGGTGGGCCTGGTCCGCGAAGCCCGCCCGGGCCGCCGTCTGCGCGTACGGCAGACCGGCCCGGGCCAGCGCCAGGGCCCGCTGGAGGCGCAGCACGCGGGCCAGCGTCTTGGGGCCGTAGCCGAACGCGGCGAGCGAGCGGCGGTGCAGGGTGCGGGCGCCGAGGCCCAGCTCGTCGGCGGTGGCGGCGACCGGGCGGCCCGCGGCCAGGGCCGCGACCAGGCGGCGCAGCAGCGGGTCGGGCCGTTCCGCGGTGGCGGCGAGCCGCGCGGCCGCCGCCTCCAGGCCGCTCATCGGGTCGGACGCCGCCTCGACCAGGGCGCGCAGCCGCCGTACCTGTGTGGCCGGGCGCAGCTCGGCCAGGTCGACCCTGCGGTCGCGCAGCTCGTGCGCGGGGACGCCGAGCAGGGCGGGGGCGACACCGGGCGGGAAGCGGACGCCGGCCCAGGGCACGGGCGGGCCGTCGGGGACGTACGCGCGGGTGTCGGGTCCGGCGACCGACAGCCGGCCCTCGCTCCACAGCAGGTCCATGCAGCCGTCCGGCAGCACCCGCCCGAGCCCGGTCCCGGCCGGGGCGTTCGTCCACACCGTCGCCTCGACCAGCGACGACACCCGTTCCGTGTACACGCGGCCAGCTTACGCGCGCCCCTGTGCGCGCCCTGGTGCGCGCTCCTGCCCCGCCCGGGTCCGCGCCCGGTGCTCCTGCGGGCTCACCCCGTACACCCGTTTGAACGCGCTGGACAGGGCGAAGGCGCTGCCGTAGCCGACGTGGCGGGCGATGGCCTCCAGGGTGTCGTCGGTCTCCCGCAGCCGGTCCGCGGCGAGGGCCAGCCGCCGGCCGGTGAGGTGGCTCATCGGGGGTTCGCCGACCAGCTCGGTGAAGCGGCGGGCCAGCCCGGCGCGGGACACCCCGCACTTGGCGGCGAGCGCGGCCACCGTCCACGGGTGCGCCGGGTCGTCCTGCAGCAGCCGCAGCGCCCGGCCGACCACCGGGTCCCCCAGCGCCCGGTACCAGCCGGGCGGCTCCGCCTCCGGGCGGGCGAACCAGGCCCGCAGCGCGGCGATCACCAGCAGGTCGAGCAGCCGGTCGAGGACGACCTCCTGGCCCGGCGCGTCGCGGGTGATCTCCTCGGCGAGCAGCGGGGTGAGCGGGCAGTCCCAGACACCGGCGGTGAGGGTGATCAGCGGGGGCAGCGTGTCCAGCAGGCCGGCGCCGATCTCGCCGGGCCACTGGTAGGTGCCGATCAGCAGCACGGCGCTGCCGTCGGCCCGGTCGCCCCAGGTGCGCACGCCCAGGTCCATGGAGCCGTTCAGCGGGCGGCCGTCGGGGTAGCGGCACCGGCCGCCCGGCAGGATCAGCGCCTGCGGGGCGGTGCCGGGGTCGTCGGCGCAGGTGTACGGGTCGGGGCCGCGGGCGATGGCCAGGTCACCGGCGGTCAGCCGCACCGGTTCGCCCGTCTCCGGGGTGATCCAGGCGTCGCCGCGGGCCAGCACCATCACCGTCAGCGGCGCCCGGTCCGCCACCCGTACCGCCCACGGCGGGTCGAAGCAGGCCCGGATCATGAAGGCGCCGCGGGCGCGGGGACCCGCGAGCAGGGCTGCGAGGGCGTCCATGCGGTCAGCGTAGACGCGCGCTTATGGGGATGAGCCGTTCGGCGATGGGACCGGACGGACGGCGGCGGTTGACTGGCGGCATGACAGCGAACAGCGCGACCCGGACGACGAACACGATGGATTCGACGGACGCGACGAAGACCACGGAGACGACAGACACGGCGAACCCGGCGCACCCGAACGACGCGTTGATCACGGTCGGGAAGCGGTCCGAGGGGATGACCCTCGTGGTGACGGGTGCGACCGGCCGCAGCGGGCGCCGGGTCGCCGAGGCGGCGCGGGCGGCCGGGCTGACCGTACGGCCCGCCTCGCGCGCCCACGGCTTCGACTGGGACCGTCCCGCCGGCTGGGCGGACGTGCTGCGGGGCGCGGACGCCGCGTACCTGGCGCACCCGGCGGACGTGGGCGCCCCGGCGGCCGCCGGGGCGGTCGGGCGGCTGGCGCGGGAGGCGGTCGCGCTCGGGGTGCGGCGGTTGGTGCTGCTGTCGGCGCGCGGCGAGGACCAGGCCAGGGCCACCGAGGAGGCGCTGCGCGTGCCGGGTGCGCGGTGGACGGTCGTACGGGCCGCGTGGTTCGCGCAGAACTTCAGCGAGGGGCCGCTGGCGGACGAGCTGCGGCAGGGCGGGGAGCTGGTGTTTCCCGGGGGCGAGGTGGCGGAGCCCTTCGTGGACCTGCAGGACGTCGCGGACGTGGTGGTGGCCGCGCTGACGGACGGCGACCGGTACGCGGGGCGGGTGCTGGAGGTGTCCGGGCCGCGGCTGCTGACGTTCGGGGAGGCGGTGGCGGAGGTCGCGCGGGCGACCGGGCGGGAGCTGGCGTACCGGCCGGTGGCGGCGCGGGCGTACGGCGAGCGACTGGCCGCGTTCGGACACCCGCCCGAGGAGGTCGCGTATCTCGTCGACCTCTTCGCGTCCCTGCTGGACGGCAGGAACGCGCACCTCTCGGGCGGGGTGCGCGAGGTGCTGGGCCGCGAGCCGCGCGACTTCGCGGCGTACGCGGCGCGGGCCGCGGCGGCGGGCGCCTGGGCGGCGGACTGACCGGCCGCCCCCGTCCGCCGCCTCAGTCCTGCGGCGGGTGATCGCCCTTCGGCGCGCTCTTGGCGTGGGCGCGCAGGCGGGCCGTGACGTCCTCCGGCGGCAGGAAGCGGGACCAGCGTTCCGGGAACTCGGAGGGCATGTCGGGGTCGTCGGGGTCGGCCTCGCGGGCGGCCGCGGCGGCGCGGGCGACGTACTCGGCGACCTGCGCCTCGCGCATCCGCTCGTTGGCCTCGCGGGCCGCGGCGGTAGCGGCGGCCGGCCAGACGCGGTCGATGGCGGCGTTCATGGCGGCGCCGACGAGGACCGCGAAGGCGGACACGCCGATCCACAGCAGGACGGCGACGGCGGCGGCCAGCGAGCCGTAGATCGTCGCGCCCTCGATGGTGCTGGTGAGGTAGATGCGCAGCAGGAAGCTGCCGAGGACCCACATGCCGAGGGCGACCAGGGCACCGGGCACGTCCTCGATCCACGGGGAGCGGACGGGCACGGACACGTGGTAGAGCGTCGTCAGGAAGACGATGGACAGGACGATCACCACGGGCCAGTACAGGACCTGGACGACCGTCGTCGACCAGGGCAGGATGCGCACGACCGCGTCCGGTCCGGCCACCATCAGCGGCAGCGCGACCGAGCCGATCAGCAGGGCCACGATGAACAGCAGGAACGCCATCAGCCGGGTCTTGACGATGCCGCGCACCCCGTCGAGGCCGTACATGACGGTGATGGTGTCGATGAAGACGTTCACCGCGCGCGAGCCCGACCACAGGGCGAACAGGAACCCTATCGAGATGACGTCGGGCCGGCCGCCGTTCATCACGTCGTCCAGGATCGGCTGGGCGATCTCGGTGACGCCCTTGTCGGACAGGACGGTCCGGGAGGCCTCCAGGAGGTTGGTCTCCAGGCTGCTGATGGTGTCGGTGCCGGTCCAGTCGTCGACGTAGCCGAGCAGGCCGATCATGCTGAGCAGCAGCGGCGGCACGGACAGCAGCGTGAAGAACGCGGCCTCGGCGGCGAGCCCGAGGATGCGGTACTCGATGCAGGAGTTGACGGTGTCCTTGAGCAACAGCCAGGCGGTCCTGCGCTTGGAGACGTTCCGGTAGAGGGCACGCGCACGGTGGAGACGGCCGGGGGGCCGCTGGGGGATGTCACTTGCTGGCTGCACGACCCAACGGTATCCGCCGTGCGAGGTCACGCTCACCATGGTCCTGCGGACGGCCCGGCGGGCGCGCCCCCGGCGGCCGCCCCCGCACCTTCGGGTGGGCGGCCCGCACCCCCGGGGCGGCCGGTCGCGGCCGGGAGGGGCGCCGGGCGGCCGCCGCCGGTCCACGGGTGACCAGGGGCGTACCGCGGGGTAGGTTCCCAGTCATGGCGCGCAGCACCCACACCGTGACCAATCAGCCCCCGCCGCTGGCCGGCTACGACGTCTACGCGGCCGACCGGGCGCTCGTGGCGGCCGTCGAGCGGCATCTCGGCCGGCTCGATCCGCGGCTGCTCGACGAAGCGCGCGCGGAGCTGTCGGGGCTCGGCCGGACCTCCGGGTCGGCACAGGTGCAGGAGTGGGGGGTGCTGGCGAACGAGCATCCGCCCCGGCTGCGCACCCACGACCGCTACGGCAACCGGATCGACGAGGTGGAGTTCCACCCGGCGTGGCACCGGCTGCTCGGCAAGGGTGTCTCGGCCGGGCTGACCGCGGCCTGGAACCGGCCCGGCGGGCATGTGCGGCGGGCGGCGGCCTTCCTGGTGTGGACACAGGTCGAGGCGGGCAACTGCTGTCCGCTGTCGATGACCCACGCGGCGGTGCCCGCGCTGCGCGCCGACCCGGAGCTGGCCGCCGAGTGGGAGCCGCGGCTGACGTCCACGGTGTACGACCGTGATCTGCGGCCCGCGGCGCGCAAGGCGGGCGCGCTGTTCGGCATGGGGATGACCGAGAAGCAGGGCGGCAGCGACGTCCGCGCGAACACGACGGCGGCGACGCCGCTGGCCGAGGCCGGGACGTACGAGCTGACCGGGCACAAGTGGTTCTGCTCGGCGCCCATGTCCGACGGGTTCCTGGTGCTCGCGCAGGCCCCGGACGGGCTGACGTGCTTCCTGGTGCCGCGCGTGCTGGACGACGGCAGCCGCAACGTGTTCCGCGTCCAGCGGCTGAAGGACAAGCTGGGCAACCGGTCGAACGCCTCCGCGGAGGTCGAGTTCGACGGGACGTGGGCGCGCCGGGTCGGCGAGGAGGGCCGCGGGGTGCGGACCATCATCGAGATGGTCGCGGCGACCCGCCTGGACTGTGTGCTCGGCTCGGCGGGGCTGATGCGGCAGGCCGTCGCACAGGCGGTCCACCACTGCGCGCACCGCGAGGCGTTCGGCGGGAAGCTCGTCGACAAGCCGCTGATGCGCAACGTGCTGGCCGATCTCGCGCTGGAGTCGGAGGCGGCGACGACGCTGGCGCTGCGGCTGGCGGCGGCCTGGGACGACGGCGGCGAGCAGGAACGTGCCTTCCTGCGGCTCGCGGTGCCCGCCGCGAAGTACTGGGTGACCAAGCGCTGCCCGGCGGTGGCGGTGGAGGCCGCCGAGTGCCTGGGCGGCAACGGGTACGTCGAGGAGTCCGGGCTGCCCCGGCTGGTGCGCGAGTCGCCGCTGAACTCGATCTGGGAGGGCGCGGGCAACATCCAGGCGCTGGACGTGCTGCGGGCGCTGCGGCGGGAGCCGGACGCGCTGAACGCCACGCTGACGGAGATCGGCCTGGCGCGCGGCGCCGATCACCGGCTGGACGGGGCGATCAAGAACCTGCTGACGGAACTCGCCGATCTGGAGGGCGTGGAGGCGCGCGCCCGGCGCGTGGTGGAGCGGCTCGCGCTGGTGCTGCAGGGGTCGCTGCTGGTGCGGTTCGCGCCGCCGGAGGTCGCGGACGCGTTCTGCGCTTCGCGGCTGGGCGGGGACTGGGGCGCGTCCTTCGGGACGCTGCCGCACACCCTGGATCTGGCGTCGGTGGTGGAGCGGGCGCGCCCCGTCGTCCCCTGAGCAGGCCGGACACGTCGACAGGGGTGGTGCTGCGCCGACACGGCACCACCCCTGCCTGCTGGCCCGTTGAGGCCACGAGCGCCGCACGGGCGACGTCGCTCAAGTTTCAATCAACGTATACGGGTTCACCAGGGTTGCAAGGGGTTGCAACTTATAAGGGCTCGGTGACCGGACTGTGCCCCTCCGTCCCCCGGCGAACGGCAGTATGGGACCTCCATCACCATGCGACCGGAAACCGTCGGCCGGAGGGCTTGACACCGGTTGCCCGAGAGGCAATTCCCCGGAGGACAACTGTGGCGAACTCGCCGTTGCACATGACGCGACTCGCCGCCACCGACGCCGCCCGCGCGGCGCGGGTGCTCAGCGAGGTGCGCGACGCCACCCTTTCCGGACAACGCGCGCCCTTCACTCCCCGACCGGTCATCGAGGAGTCCTGGGGGCGCATGCTGCGCAGCGGCGTGGATCCCGAGCACGATTTCCGGTCGCGTCTGCTCACCGCGGAGGAGGTCCGGCGCCGGCGCGAGGAGTCACCACTGCGGCATGTGATGCCGGTGTTGCGTGAGGGACTGGTGACGGTGGCCGACGCCGCCCACCACATCATGGTGGTCGCCGACGCGGACGGCCGGGTGCTGTGGCGGGAGGGCAGCGCGGCGGTGCTGCGCAAGGCGGACGCGCTGGGGTTCCTGCTGGGCGCCGACTGGCGGGAGACCACGGTCGGCACCAACGGGGTGGGCACCCCCGCGGTCGTCCGGCGGCCCGTGCAGGTCTTCGCCGCCGAGCACTTCGTACGGTCGCACGCCACCTGGACGTGCGCCGGCGCGCCGATCACCGACCCGCGCGACGGGCGGCTGATCGGCGTGGTGGACGTCAGCGGCCCGCTGGAGACCATGCACCCGGCCACCCTCGCCTGGGTGGACTCGGTGGCCAAGCTCGCCGAGGCCCGGCTGCGCGAGCTGCATCTGACGACCCTGGAACGGCTGCGCGCGGTGGCCGCGCCGGCGCTGTCCCGGCTCGCCGGGCGGGCGCTGGTGGTGGACCGGGACGGCTGGACCGCGGCGGTGACGGGAATGCCGTACACCAACCGGATCACGCTGCCCAAGACGCTGACGGCGGGCCGCCGTTGGCTGCCGGGCCTCGGGGCGTGCACGGTCGAGCCGCTGGCCGGGGGGTGGCTGGTGCGGCTCGGCGAGGACGGGCCGCCGCCCCGCGGCGGCACCACCCGCGTCGTGCTGAACCTGGCGCAGTCGCGCCGCTGGACGGTGACCGTCTCCGGCAGCCTGGGCGCGTGGACGCACGAACTGAGCCCCCGGCACGCGGAGTTGCTGTATCTGCTGGCCGTGCGCCGCTCGGGGCGCAGCGCGGCGGGGCTGGCCGAGGACATGTTCGGCGACGCCGCGCGCACGGTGACGGTGCGCGCCGAGCTGTCGCGGGTGCGGCGCTACCTCGGGGGACTGCTGGAGCACCGGCCGTATCGTTTCGCTGAGGACGTCGACGTGACCGTGGTGCCGCCCGCCGATCCGCGCGACCTGCTGCCCCACTCGACGGCCCCGGCGGTGATCCGAGCCCGGCAGGCGGCCGCGGTGCCCTGAAGCGCCGTACCCGTCGCGACGGCGTACTCGCCGACCGGCTTCGGCCACTCGCCCCTGAGCCGGCCGGACGGACCGCGCCCGGCCCGTCGAAGATCGTTCGCGGGGCGGGCCCCCGCGGACGTTGCCCCGCTCGGGGGCAATTACGGGGTCTTCGTCCGCGGCCCCGCAACCCTGCCGTAGCATCCCCCTACCGGCCACCCCACCTGTGCCATGCTCAACGTGCGGAACGAGCGGCGCAGTTGGCCCCTCTGGAGGACTGATGAAGCACCGCGGCCGACACCGCAGACGCAAACAGGGCAGGGCGCTGCGTGCGGCCCTGGCCGGCACCGCGCTCGCCCTGACCGCCGCCGCGACCATGATCAGCGCCTCCCAGGCGACCGACGGCGCCCGTCCGGGCCCGCTGCAGCCGCTCACCTCGGCGGCCGAGGTGAACGAGCTGCGTCTGCACGAGGAGACCTATCCGGCGGCTCCCGGACCGGCCGTCCGCATCGCGGACGTCGTCGCGGACGCCGACCGCGCGCTGCGCCCCGCCGCCGACTGCGCCGCCGCCGAGCGCGCCGCGCTGCCGGTGACGCCGACGGCCGGCCGCGCCTGGTGCTGGGCCGAGGCCGACACCCGCGAGGCGCGGGCCGGGGCGCTCACCGGTTCCGGGGACGCCGACGACGACGGCCACTGGGGTGAGCACCGGGTCCTGCTCTCGGGCTGGAGCGACGCGCGGGGACGGGCCCGGATCGCCGTGATCGACGCCGAGCGCATGACCTACGCCTGGGTGAGTCCCCTGGTGCCCGCGGACGGCGGGCGCTCGGTGCGGCCGCTCGTCTCACCGCTGTCCGGGCTGGTCTGGTACCAGGACAAGCTGCTGGCCACCGGGGACCGCGGCCGGACGCTCTACGTCTACGACATGGACCGCCTGCGCCGGGAGGCCGACGGCTTCACGCTGACCGCCGTCGCCGCGTACCGGCTGACCGGCGCGGCCCGCATCGGCGCGCTCTCCCTGGACCGCAGCACCGCGCCCGACAGCCTCGCGGTGAGCGAGGCGGTCCCGGCCGACGCCGACCGGCCCGCCCGGCTGTGGCGCTACGCCCTGGAGACCGACACCACCGGCCCCGGCGCCGGGCTGCCGGAGCCGTCGCCGGTCGAGGCGTACGAGACGGAGGCGGCGGCCGGGGCGCACGGCGTGCTCGCGCACCGCTCCCGCTGGTACCTGGCCCGCGGCGACGGCGCCTTCGAGGGGCACGGGACGCTGGTCCGGCTGGACGGGGACCGCGCGGAGTCGGCGCAGTGCGGCCCGGACGGCACCTACCAGTGCTGGAGCGGACCGGCCGGGGCCCTGTCCTACTGGGAGGAGACCGGGGAGGTCTGGTCGCAGTCGGGGCGGACGCTGTTCTCGCTGGGGCTGAACACGATCGACAGCTCGCTGGAGTAGATGGTTCTCTGGGGGACATGCCGAACATCCCCGTGACCACCTGGTCCCTGGAGCAGACCGCGCCGAGCGACCTGCTGCCCGCCGCCGAGCCCGAGGGCGACATCCGCGTCGTGCGCGCCGAGGTGCCCTCGCCCGAGTTCAGCCGCTTCCTCTACACCGCGGTGGGCGGGGACATCCGCTGGACGGACCGGCTGAGCTGGACGTACGCCCAGTGGCAGGAGGAGCTTCAGCGGCCGGGCGCGGAGACCTGGGTGGCGTACGACCGGGGCACGCCGGCCGGGTACGTGCAGCTGGACCCGCAGGACGAGGGCGTGGTGGAGATCCTCTACTTCGGGCTGCTTCCGGCCTTCCGGGGCCGCCGGATCGGCGGGTATCTGCTGTCGTACGGCACCGCGCGCGCCTGGGATCTCGCCGACCGCTGGCCGCAGCGGCCGCCGACGAAGCGGGTGTGGCTGCACACGTGCAGCAAGGACGGCGAGTTCGCGCTGGAGAACTACCTGCGCCGTGGCTTCACGCTGTTCGACACCAAGGTCGAGGAGGAGGCGGAGGTCGCCACGCCCGGTCCCTGGCCGGGGGCGTACCCTGCCTGAGCGGGGAGTACGCCCCGCCGAGCCGCGCGCACACCCTCGACCGGCAGGCCGCATACCGCGCCTGACCTGGGACGACAAGGCCCTTCGCGGTCGATGTGACCGACGACACCCTTGTCTTGCTGTGCGAGACAGGGGTGTCCGCATCCTGGACGAAGCTGGACTGTGTCCAGATCGCCATGACACGCTTCCGTCATGTCTGGAACTGGAATCGCCTTGGTGAGTCGACGGCACGTCGACCTCGGCCGCATGTCCAGCGCCATCTGTCCGGCGCGCTGACAGCAAGCCAGCTTCCCGGTTCCCTCCCTTCCGTCTGCCCTCGCGCGACGATGCGCACGTATGCCTCAACGCGCCTGTACGCGCAGGTCAGCACCGCTTCCGCCTGTCCCGAAGGACGTATCCACCATGGCCGCCAACCCGCAGAACCCTGCCGCCGCGACTCCCCGCCGCAAGGTGAGCCGTCACCGCGGTGAGGGTCAGTGGGCCGCGGGTCACTTCACCCCGCTCAACGGCAACGAGCAGTTCAAGAAGGACGACGACGGTCTCAATGTGCGGACACGCATTGAGACGATCTACTCCAAGCGCGGCTTCCACTCCATCGACCCCAACGACCTGCGCGGCCGGATGCGCTGGTGGGGTCTGTACACCCAGCGCAAGCCCGGGATCGACGGGGGCAAGACCGCGATCCTGGAGCCCGAGGAGCTGGACGACGAGTACTTCATGCTGCGCGTCCGCATCGACGGCGGCCGCCTCACCACGCGGCAGCTGCGCGTCATCGGCGAGATCTCGCAGGAGTTCGCGCGCGGCACCGCCGACATCACCGACCGGCAGAACATCCAGTACCACTGGATCCGGATCGAGGACGTGCCCGAGATCTGGAACCGCCTGGAGGCCGTCGGCCTGTCCACCACCGAGGCCTGCGGTGACACGCCCCGCGTGATCATCGGCTCGCCCGTCGCGGGCATCGCCGAGGACGAGATCATCGACGGCTCCCCGGCCATCGAGGAGATCCACCGGCGGGTCATCGGCAACAAGGCGTTCTCGAACCTGCCGCGCAAGTTCAAGTCCGCGATCTCCGGCTCGCCGCTGCTGGACGTGGCGCACGAGATCAACGACGTGGCGTTCGTGGGTGTCGTCCACCCCGAGCACGGCCCCGGCTTCGACCTGTGGGTCGGCGGCGGTCTGTCCACCAACCCGAAGATCGGCGTGCGGCTCGGCGCCTGGGTGCCGCTGGACGAGGTCCCGGACGTCTTCGAGGGCGTCATCTCGATCTTCCGCGACTACGGCTACCGGCGGCTGCGCAACCGCGCCCGCCTGAAGTTCCTGGTCGCCGACTGGGGCGCGGAGAAGTTCCGCCAGGTGCTGGAGGACGAGTACCTGAAGCGGAAGCTGGTCGACGGCCCGGCCCCCGCGCAGCCGGTGGAGCGCTGGCGTGACCACGTCGGTGTGCACCGGCAGCAGGACGGCCGCTACTACGTCGGGTTCGCCCCGCGCGTCGGCCGCGTCGACGGCACCACACTGACGAAGATCGCCGACCTGGCCGAGGCGCACGGCTCGGGCCGGGTCCGCACCACCGTCGAGCAGAAGATGATCATCCTCGATGTCGAGCAGGACCAGGTCGACTCGCTGGTCGACGCCCTGGAGGCGCTGGACCTCACCGCCCGGCCCTCCCCGTTCCGGCGCGGCACCATGGCCTGCACCGGCATCGAGTACTGCAAGCTGGCCATCGTCGAGACCAAGGAGCGCGGCGCCTCCCTCATCGACGAGCTGGAGCGCCGTATCCCGGACTTCGACGAACCCCTCACCATCAACCTCAACGGCTGCCCGAACGCCTGCGCCCGCATCCAGGTGGCGGACATCGGTCTCAAGGGGCAGCTGGTCCTCAACGACCGGGGGGAGCAGGTCGAGGGCTACCAGGTGCACCTCGGCGGCGCGCTCGGCCTGGAGGCCGGCTTCGGCCGCAAGGTGCGCGGCCTGAAGGTCACCTCCGAGGAACTGCCCGACTACGTCGAGCGGGTCCTGAAGCGCTTCCAGGCGGAGCGCGAGGACGGCGAGCGGTTCGCCAGCTGGGCGGCCCGCGCCTCCGAGGAGGCGCTGTCGTGAGCGAGCGCGCGGTGCCCTTCCACTGCCCGTACTGCGGCGACGAGGACCTGCGGCCCAGCGAGGAGGGTCACGGCGCCTGGGAGTGCGCTGCCTGCAATCGCGCGTTCCGGCTGACCTTCCTCGGGCTGCTGGCCCGCGGGGTGCGGCAGGACATCACGGGAGGGGACGAGATATGACCACGGCCCAGGACACCGCCGAGGAACTGAAGGCGCTCGCCGAGCAGGCGGGCCGCGACCTGGAGGACGCCTCCGCGCCGGAGATCCTCCAGTGGGCGGCCGACACCTTCGGCAAGCGGTTCTGCGTGACCTCCTCGATGGAGGACGCGGTGGTCGCCCACCTCGCCTCCCGGGTGATGCCCGGCGTCGACGTCGTGTTCCTCGACACCGGCTACCACTTCGAGGAGACCATCGGCACCCGGGACGCGGTGGACGCCGTGATGGACGTCAACGTCATCACCCTCACCCCGCGCCAGACGGTCGCCGAGCAGGACGCCGAGTACGGCCCCAGGCTGTACGAGCGCGACCCCGACCTGTGCTGCAAGCTCCGCAAGGTCCGGCCGCTGGAGGAGGGCCTGAAGGGCTACGCGGCCTGGGCGACGGGCCTGCGCCGCGACGAGTCCCCGACCCGGGCGAACACCCCGGTCGTCGGCTGGGACGAGAAGCGGCAGAAGGTCAAGATCTCCCCCATCGCCCGCTGGACCCAGGACGACGTGGACGCCTACGTCGCCGAGCACGGCGTCCTCACCAACCCGCTGCTGATGGACGGCTACGCCTCCATCGGCTGTGCCCCCTGCACCCGCCGGGTCCTCGAGGGCGAGGACGCGCGCGCCGGCCGCTGGGCGGGCCGCGCCAAGACCGAATGCGGGCTGCACGGATGACCACGACGATCCAGGAGACTGACGTGACGACCGGAGCCACCGTCTGGCTCACGGGTCTGCCGAGCGCCGGCAAGACCACCATCGCCTACGAACTGGCGGGACGGCTCCGTGAGCAGGGCCACCGCGTCGAGGTGCTCGACGGCGACGAGATCCGCGAGTTCCTCTCGGCGGGCCTCGGCTTCAGCCGCGAGGACCGGCACACCAACGTGCAGCGCATCGGCTTCGTCGCCGAACTGCTCGCCCGCAACGGCGTGCTCGTCCTCGTCCCGGTCATCGCGCCGTACGCCGACAGCCGCGACGCGGTGCGCAAGCGGCACGAGGCCCACGCGACGCCGTACGTCGAGGTGCACGTGGCGACCCCGGTCGAGGTGTGCTCCGTACGCGATGTGAAGGGCCTGTACGCCAAGCAGGCGGCGGGCGAGCTGAAGGGGCTCACCGGCGTCGACGACCCGTACGAGGAGCCCGAGTCGCCCGACCTGCGGATCGAGTCCCAGAACCAGACCGTGCAGGAGTCCGCCGCGTCCGTGTACGCGCTGCTCACCGAGAGGGGACTGGCATGACGACCGTCGCCACCATCGACGAGGGCACCGACACCCCGTACGCCCTGTCCCACCTGGACTCGCTGGAGTCGGAGGCCGTCCACATCTTCCGCGAGGTGGCGGGCGAGTTCGAGCGGCCGGTGATCCTGTTCTCCGGCGGCAAGGACTCGATCGTCATGCTGCACCTGGCGCTGAAGGCGTTCGCGCCCGCGCCGGTGCCGTTCTCGCTGCTGCACGTGGACACCGGGCACAACTTCCCCGAGGTCATCGAGTACCGGGACCGCGCGGTCGCCCGGCACCACCTGCGGCTGCACGTCGCCTCGGTGCAGGACTACATCGACCGCGGGGTGCTCAAGGAGCGCCCGGACGGCACCCGCAACCCGCTGCAGACGCTGCCGCTGACGGAGAAGATCCAGAGCGAGAGGTTCGACGCCGTGTTCGGCGGCGGGCGCCGCGACGAGGAGAAGGCCCGCGCCAAGGAACGGGTGTTCTCGCTGCGCGACGAGTTCTCCCAGTGGGACCCGCGCCGACAGCGCCCGGAGCTGTGGAACCTGTACAACGGCCGCCACGCGCCCGGTGAGCACGTCCGGGTCTTCCCGCTGTCGAACTGGACCGAGCTGGACGTCTGGCAGTACATCGCCCGCGAGGGCATCGAGCTGCCGCAGATCTACTTCGCCCACGAGCGCGAGGTGTTCCTGCGGGGCGGCATGTGGCTGACCGCCGGCGAGTGGGGCGGGCCCCGCGAGAACGAGGTGGTCGAGAAGCGGCGGGTGCGCTACCGGACCGTCGGTGACATGTCCTGCACGGGAGCCGTCGACTCCGACGCGACCACGCTGGACGCCGTGATCGCCGAGATCGCCGCCTCCCGGCTGACCGAGCGGGGCGCGACCCGCGCCGACGACAAGCTGTCCGAGGCCGCGATGGAAGACCGCAAGCGCGAGGGGTACTTCTAAGCATGAGCACGACCACGACCGAGGAGCTCTCGGCCACCACCCTGCTGCGGTTCGCCACCGCGGGCTCCGTCGACGACGGCAAGTCCACCCTGGTCGGACGGCTGCTGCACGACTCCAAGTCGGTCCTCGCCGACCAGCTGGAGGCCGTCGAGCACGCCTCCCGCAGCCGCGGCCAGGACGCACCGGACCTCGCGCTGCTGACCGACGGCCTGCGCGCCGAGCGCGAGCAGGGCATCACCATCGACGTGGCGTACCGTTACTTCGCCACGCCCCGGCGCCGGTTCATCCTCGCCGACACGCCCGGCCACGTGCAGTACACGCGGAACATGGTCACCGGCGCCTCGACGGCCGAGCTGACCGTGATCCTCGTCGACGCCCGCAACGGCGTCGTCGAGCAGACCCGCCGGCACGCCGCGATCGCCGCGCTGCTGCGGGTGCCGCACGTGGTGCTGGCCGTCAACAAGATGGACCTCGTCGGCTACCGGGAGAAGGTGTTCGCGGCCATCGCCGAGGAGTTCACCGCGTACGCCACCGAGCTGGGCGTCCCCGAGGTCACCGCGATCCCGATCTCCGCGCTCGCCGGCGACAACGTCGTGGAGCCGTCGGCGAACATGGACTGGTACGGCGGCCCGACCGTCCTGGAGCACCTGGAGACGGTCCCGGTCAGCCACGACCTGGCGCACTGCCACGCGCGGCTGCCCGTGCAGTACGTGATCCGCCCGCAGACCGCCGAGCACCCCGACTACCGCGGGTACGCCGGGCAGATCGCGGCGGGCACCTTCCGCGTCGGCGAGCAGGTCACCGTGCTGCCGTCCGGCCGGGCCACCACGATCACCGGCATCGACCTGCTGGGCAAGCCGGTCGACGTGGCCTGGACGCCGCAGTCGGTGACGCTGCTGCTCGCCGACGACATCGACATCTCGCGCGGCGACCTGATCGTGCCGAGCAAGGACGCCCCGCCGACCACCCAGGACGTCGAGGCGACCGTCTGCCACGTCGCCGACGCCCCGCTGACCGTCGGCCACCGGGTGCTGCTCAAGCACGGCACCCGCACGGTCAAGGCCATCGTGAAGGACATCCCGTCCCGGCTGACGCTGGACGACCTGTCCCTGCACCCGCTCCCGGGCCGGCTCGTCGCCAACGACATCGGCCGGGTGAAGATCCGTACCGCCGAGCCGCTGCCGGTCGACTCCTACGCCGACTCGCGGCGCACGGGCTCGTTCATCCTGATCGACCCGAACGACGGCACGACCCTCACCGCCGGCATGGTCGGCGAGTCGTTCGCCTCCCCCGAGCCCGTCAAGGACGCGGCCGAGGACGACGGGTGGGACTTCTGAGCGTGAACTCCCGCTTCAGCCGTGGTGTACGGCGCTGTCCGCGATGACACCCACGGACCCCGTACACCGCCGCCGAGAACCCGCCGACCTCCCGGCCACGGACTGAACCGGCTCCGTGACCGCCGGGTCCCCGAGAGGAACACCCCGTGCCTGCCACCCCCGTCCCGCGCCGCGCCCTCGCGGTGATCGCCGCCCTCCCGCTGCTCGCGCTCGCCGCGTGCGGCTACGGCTCCCAGGCCAAGGACGACGACACCGTGCGGATCGCCGCCGGGGCGAAGAAGATCGACGGTCTGGACTCCGTCCGGATCGGCTACTTCGGCAACCTCACGCACGCGACCGCGCTGGTCGGGCGGCAGCAGGGCTTCTTCCAGAAGCAGCTGGGCGCCACGGTCGCGCAGTACGCCACCTTCAACGCGGGCCCCTCGGAGATCGAGGCGCTGAACTCGAAGTCGATCGACATCGGCTGGATCGGCCCCTCCCCCGCCATCAACGGCTATGTGAAGGCGCACGGGAAGAACCTGCGGATCATCGGCGGTTCGGCGTCCGGCGGAGTGAAGCTGGTGGTGAACCCGGAGAAGATCTCGTCCCTGAAGGACGTCAAGGGCAAGAAGATCGCCACCCCGCAGCTCGGCAACACGCAGGACGTGGCGTTCCTCAACTGGGCCGCCGAGCAGGGCTGGACGGTCGACGCGCAGAGCGGCAAGGGCGACGTCTCCGTCGTGCGCACCGACAACAAGGTGACCCCCGACGCCTACAAGTCCGGTTCCATCGACGGCGCGTGGGTGCCCGAGCCGACCGCCTCGAAGCTGGTCTCCGAGGGCGCGAAGGTGCTGCTGGACGAGTCCGGCCTGTGGCCGGACGAGAAGTTCGTCATCACGAACATCATCGTGCGGCAGGACTTCCTCAAGGAGCACCCGGACGTCGTCGAGGCGGTGCTGCGGGCGTCGGTCGCGGCGAACGAGTGGATCAACGCCCACCCGGAGCAGGCCAAGGCGGCCGCGAACGAGCAACTGGCGGCCGACACCGGCAAGCCGCTGCCCGCGGACGTCATCGACCCGGCCTGGAAGTCGATCGCCTTCCTGGACGACCCGCTGGCCGCCACCCTCGAAGCCCAGGCCGGACACGCGGTCAAGGCCGGTCTGCTGGAGCAGCCGGACCTGACCGGGATCTACGACCTCACCCTGCTCAACAAGGTCCTGACGGCCAGGGGTGAGGCCACCGTCGACGACGCCGGCCTCGGCGTCCGGTAACCGATTTCCGAGAGATCCAGGAGGTGACGACCATGGCCACGACACTCGCCAAGGCCGCCGACGGTACCGAGACCTCGGCCGCCGCGCACGCCGCCCGCATCGCGCACGTCTCGAAGTCGTTCCCGGGCCCCGCCGGGCAGCAGCTCGTGCTGGACGACATCAGCCTCGATGTCGCGCCGGGCGAGTTCGTCACCCTCCTGGGCGCCTCGGGATGCGGCAAGTCCACCCTGCTCAACCTGGTGGCCGGACTGGACAAGCCGTCCGCCGGGTCGATCGCGACCGACGGCCGGCCGGCGCTGATGTTCCAGGAGCACGCGCTGTTCCCGTGGCTGACGGCGGGCAAGAACATCGAGCTGGCGCTGAAGCTGCGCGGCGTCGCCGCCAAGGCCGAGCGCCGCGAACGGGCCGAGGAACTGCTCGAACTGGTCCGCCTGAAGGGCGCGTACGGCAAGCGGGTGCACGAGCTGTCCGGCGGTATGCGCCAGCGGGTGGCGATGGCGCGTGCCCTCGCCCAGGACAGCAGGCTGCTGCTGATGGACGAGCCGTTCGCGGCGCTGGACGCCATCACCCGCGACGTGCTGCACGACGAGCTGACCCGCATCTGGCGCGAGACCGGCCTGTCGGTGCTGTTCGTGACGCACAACGTGCGCGAGGCGGTACGGCTCGCACAGCGCGTGGTGCTGCTGTCCTCCCGGCCGGGCCGCATCGCGCGCCAGTGGACGGTGGGCATCCCGCAGCCGCGCCGTATCGAGGACAGCGAGGTCGCCGAGCTGTCCCGGGAGATCACCGAGGAACTGCGTGGGGAGATCCGCCGCCATGGCCAGCACTGACACGTCCGCCGGCGCGCCCGTCAGGGACGGGAGCGATCTGGCCGGCCTGGAGGCCGGTCTGGACGCCCTGGAGACGGTCGAGTCGAACCGCACCCCGCTGCGCGAGACGCTGCTGCGCAAGGTGCTGCCGCCGGTCACCGCGATCGCGCTGGTGCTGGTGGTGTGGCAGGCGCTGGTCGCCTTCGGGATCGTCGACGACCCGACGAAGCTGCCCGCCCCCGCCGACGTGTGGGCCGAGGTCCGCACCGCCTGGCTGCAGGGCACCCTGCTGGACTACATCTGGACGTCCGTCTCGCGCGGCCTGCTCGGCTTCCTGCTCGCGCTCGCCATCGGCACCCCACTGGGGCTGCTGGTGGCGCGGGTGAAGTTCGTGCGGGCGGCGATCGGCCCCATCCTGTCGGGCCTGCAGTCGCTGCCGTCGGTGGCGTGGGTGCCGCCGGCCGTGATCTGGCTGGGCCTGAACAACTCGATGATGTACACCGTCATTCTGCTCGGCGCGGTCCCGTCCATCGCCAACGGACTGGTGTCGGGCGTGGACCAGGTGCCGCCGCTGTATCTGCGCGCGGGCCGCACGCTGGGCGCGACGGGGCTGAAGGGCACCTGGCACATCGTCATGCCCGCCGCGCTGCCCGGCTACCTCGCGGGCCTGAAGCAGGGCTGGGCGTTCTCCTGGCGGTCCCTGATGGCCGCCGAGATCATCGCCTCCTCCCCCGACCTCGGCGTGGGGCTCGGCCAGCTGCTGGAGAACGGCCGCAACACCAGCTCCATGTCGATGGTGTTCCTCGCCATCCTGCTCATCCTGATCGTCGGTATCGCGATCGACCTGCTGATCTTCAGTCCGCTGGAGCGGCGGGTGCTGCGCGGCCGCGGTCTGCTGGTGAAGGGCTGATTCCCATGCGGCCGGTGCTTGTCGTCATCGCCCACGGCAGCCGCGACCCGCGGCACGCCGCGACCGTGCACGCCCTCGTGGAGCGGGTGCGCGCCGAGCGTCCGGGCCTGCGGGTGGAGACCGGCTTCCTGGACTTCACCATCCCGTCCGTGCCGGCGGTGCTGGAGTCCCTGGCGGCGGAGGGCGTGCGGGACGTGGTCGCGCTGCCGCTGCTGCTGACCCGCGCGTTCCACGCCAAGGCGGACATCCCCGCGGTGCTGCGGGAGGCGCCGCGCCGGCTGCGGATCCGCCAGGCGGACGTGCTCGGCCCGTCGCCGCTGCTGCTCGCCGCTCTGGAACGGCGGCTGTACGAGGTGGGGCTGAGCCCCGCCGACAAGTCCTCGACCGGGGTCGTGCTGGCCTCGGCGGGGTCCACCGACCCGGAGGCGATCGCAGTGATCGCAGAAATCGCGCGGGAGTGGCGGCACACCGGTTGGTGCGCCGTGCGGCCTGCGTTCGCCTCCGCATCCCTTCCGCGCACCGAGGACGCGGTGCGCGAACTGCGTGCGCTGGGCTGCGCCCGCGTCGCCGTCGCCCCGTACGTCCTGGCCCCCGGCTTCCTCCCGGACCGCATCGCCCGCGGCGCCGCCGAGGCGGACGTCCTCGCCGACGTCCTGGGCCCGGCACCGGAGGTGGCCCGGCTGCTGGTGGAGCGCTACGACGGGGCGCGTGCGCCGATGCCGGCGGCGGTCGGCGCGTAGGGCGCCCGGGAACGGCCGGTTCAGGGCTCGGGAAGGGGGCCGGCAACGGGCTGGCTCAGGGCCCGCTCAGGCTCCCAGGCCGAGCAGGGCGACGTCCAGCGGCAGCGCGGGACGGGACGGCAGCGGCTGGGGTTCGTCGCCGCGGCCGGTGTGGGTGGGCGGGACGGGGCGCAGGCCCGCGACGCCGTCGGCGGCCCAGGGCGCGTCCGTCGGCGGGAGCGACAGGGTGAGCCGCCGTCCGTCGGCCAAAGTCGTCTGCAGCTTCGGGTCGTTCGTGCTCATGGCCCCTCGATTCCGTCGCGTCGTCCGGAGGTCCGGCCTCGTCTGTGAGGACGAACGGGCGCGCCGTGGGGTTCCCTCACCGAGGAGCGGTCAGTTCGACCAGCTTGAGCACGGTGTTCCAGTTGCGGGTGGTGGCGATGACGCCCTTGGTCAGGCGGGGGCGGGAGAGGGCCTCGGCGAGTCTGGAGCGACCGAGGCCGTCCGGGGCGTAGAGGTAGAGGGCGCGGTCGCCGAGGCGGAACTCCTCCGGGAGGTGGGCCTCGCGGTCGACGGCGGCGAACCGGTCCTCATCGACCGGGGCGGAGAAGTAGGTGACGTGGAGCTGCCTGGGCTCCAGGCCGGCGGCGGGGAACGGGCAGGCGTCGGCGACCGCCTGCAGATAGGCGTGGTCGCGCACGATGACGTCCACCGGGAAGCCGTACCGCTGCTCGATCGCCCGGGTGAGTTCGGCGGCCAGGGACTCCTCGTCGCCGCGGGCGGAGGTGAACGCGGCCTGGCCGCTCTGGAGGTAGGTGCGCACGCCGTCGTGGCCGAGGCCTTCCATGAGGGTGCGCAGGTCGGCCATCGGGATCTTCTTGCTGCCGCCCACGTTGATCCCGCGCAGCAGCGCCGCATACGTCGTCACGGGCCCCACCCTAGGCGGTCGTCGTGCCCCGTGGGGGCGGGCACGACGACCGCCGGCCCGGGGCGGGGGGTTGCGGGAGACTCTGGCCGAGGCAGGGGTCGTGCATCAACAGCCGCACGCGTCTGTGACTTGTTCGACAAGGTCGCGCACTCCGCAACAGCGGTGCGCCGCCCGCCCGTCCGGCCTGCGGGTGTCCCGGTGGATGTGGGGGATGTCCCGATAGATGTAAGGGGCCCGCGTCCTCCTCAGTGGGGAGCGGCGGGGGGCCGAGGGGAGTAGCCGGGGGTGCTCCGCTTCACCGGGCAGCACGACGAGATGGCGTTGCCCGGCCCCTACCGTCAGAAGCGACAGGTGGCGGCAGGGGGCCGCCGCCGCGCAGGAGGGGCAGTCCGGCATGAAGACCGGCAGGGGGACCTTGATGTCCGACAGACAGACACGGGTACGGGGGTTCGCCGCCCGGGCCGGCGGCTGGAGCGCCCGGCACCGCTGGGCGGCGATCGGCATCTGGGTGCTGTTCGTCGTCCTCGCGATGGGGCTCGGCTCGGCGGCGGGCCGGGTCGACGTCAAGGACAGCGACCAGATCAAGGGCGAGACGCGCACCGCGGCGAAGATCGTCGAGGACGCCGGGATCGAGGAGCCGGCCGGTGAGACGGTCCTGCTCCAGTCGAAGGACGGCCGGCTGAAGGCGACCGACGCGGAGTTCCGGACCGCCGTCGACGCCGTGGTGCGGGCGGTCGACGGGACCGGCCGGGTCACCGACATCAGCTCGCCGTACGACACGAAGACGATCTCGGCGGACGGCCGCAGCGCGCTGGTGCAGTTCGACATGCGCGGCGACGCGGACACCGCGGGCGAGCGCGTCGAGCCCGTGCTGAAGGCCGTCGAGGAGGTCCAGCGGGACCACGGGGCGCTGCGGATCGAGCAGATCGGCGGCGCGAGCATGATGAAGACGTTCGACGACGCGTTCGGCGACGACTTCAAGAAGGCCGAGTACTCCGCCGTCCCGGTCGCCCTCGGCATCCTGCTGATCGCGTTCGGCGCGCTGGTGGCGGCGCTGCTGCCGGTACTGCTGGCGATCACCGCGATCATGGCGACGATGGGTCTGATGGGCCTGATCAGCCATGTGATGCCGATGAGCGACACCGCCAACTCGGTGATGCTGCTGGTGGGCATGGCCGTCGGGGTCGACTACTGCCTGTTCTACCTGCGCCGTGAGCGTGAGGAGCGGGCCGCCGGGCGGGACGCGCAGACGGCGCTGCGGATCGCCGCCGCGACCAGTGGCCGCGCGATCGTCGTCTCCGGTGTGACGGTCTGTGTGGCGATGGCGGGCATGCTGTTCACCGGCATCGCCGAGTTCGAGGCGATGGGCCTGGCCTCGCTGATGGTGGTGGCCGTCGCCATGATCGGGTCGGTGACCGTGCTGCCGGCGCTGCTGTCGCTGCTGGGCGAGCGGGTGGACAAGGGCCGTATCCCGTTCCTGTCCCGCCGGCGCCGTGACGGGGGCGGCTCCGGGGGCGCCGGCGGGAGCCGGTTCTGGACCGCCGTGCTGAAGGGCGTGCTCGCGCGGCCCGTGGTGTCCGTGGTGGTGGCGTGCGGCGCGCTGCTGGCGATCGCGGCTCCCGCGCTCGGCATGAAGACGCAGAACCTCACCCTGGACCAGGAGTTCGGCGACTCGCTGCCGATCGTGCAGACGTACAACCGGGTCAACGAGGCCTTCCCGGGCGGTTCCGACCCGGCCGAGGTGGTCGTCAAGGCGGACGACATCAACGCGCCCGAGGTGCGCGACGCGCTCGCCGCGTTCCGGGAGCGCGCGGTGAGTTCGGGCGCCTCGCGCGGCCCGGTCGAGATCAAGCTGCACGACGAGCAGAACGTCGCCTTCGTCTACGTCCCGCTGGTCGGCGGCTCCGACCTGGACAAGGCGGGGGCCAGCCTGGACAAGCTGCGCGACGAGGTGCGCCCGGCCACGCTCGGCAAGGTGGAGGGCGTCGAGGCGCCGATCACCGGGCAGGTCGCGGGGTCGGAGGACTTCAACGACCAGCTCGTCGGCTCGGTCGTGCCGGTCTTCGTCTTCGTGGTGGTCTTCGCCTTCGTGCTGATGCTGCTGTCGTTCCGGTCGCTGACCGTCGCGGTCACCTCGATCGTGCTGAACCTGCTGTCGGTGGGGGCCGCCTACGGCATCCTGGTCGCCGTCTTCCAGCACGGCTGGGGCGCCTCGCTGGTGGGCGCGGAGGGCGTCGGCGCGATCGTCAGCTGGCTGCCGCTGTTCCTGTTCGTGATCCTGTTCGGTCTGTCGATGGACTACCACGTGTTCGTGGTGTCGCGGATCCGCGAGGCGCGGCTGCGCGGCCGCTCCACCAAGGACGCGATCGCCCACGGCGTGGTCACCACGGCCGGGGTGGTCACCAGCGCCGCGGTCATCATGGTCGCCGTCTTCGCCATCTTCGGCACGCTGTCCATGCAGTCCATGAAGCAGATGGGCGTGGGTCTGGCGGCGGCGGTGCTGATCGACGCGACGATCATCCGGGGTGTGCTGCTGCCCGCGGTGATGGCGCTGCTGGGCGAGCGCAACTGGTACCTGCCGCGGTGGCTCGACCGGCTGCCCGACCTCACCCACGACGAGGCGCCGGAGGCGGTCGTGGGCCGGCCGGCGCGGGACGAGGACGGCGAACCCGAGCCGCTGCGGGTCTGACGGAGGGCACGGGCTCGCAAAGGGGCTGCTTCCGTCCGCCTGGGCCGAGGGCCCGTCGGTTCCGGGGGAACCGGCGGGCCCTCGCCGCCGTCTGGCTGACCGGACGGGGACCCGATGCCGGACAGGGGGAGGACGACTCATGGACAGACGCAGCCTGTTGCGGGGAGCGCTCGCGGGGGCCGTGGCCGCGCCGGCGGCCGGACTGCTGACGGCGCGTGAGGCGAGCGCCGCCCCGGCCGCGTTCGACGTGCTGATCGGGGACGTGAACTCCGGGCGGATCTTCCTGTTCGACCGGAACAAGCCGTTCACCGACCACACCATCAAGGGGCAGCTGAACCCGGCCGGTTCGGGCCACCCGATGGAGCACCGCTTCCGCGCCACCGACGGTGACGGCGAGATCCTGCTCGCGGTGACCGGCACCGCCACCACGGGCACGGCGAGCATCTACCGGCGCCGCGACAAGAAGCTGCTGTGGTCGGTGTCGGACGTGCGGAACTACCCGCACAGCATCGAACGCGCCCGCGGCACGGGCGTGGTCGTCGTCGCGGGCCGCAGCCACGGCAGCGGGGGCGGCGCCGCGACCGGCGGCAGCCTGCATGTGTTCCGGCCGGCGAACAGCCACGCGAGTTCGCTGGTGCGGGCGGGCAGCCCGGTCCCGTTCCACCAGGCGCACGGTCCGCTGTGGGACCCGCGGCTGGAGCGGTTGTGGGTGAGCGGCGGCAAGCGGCTGACCGCCTACCGGATCGTGACGACGGCGAACTCGGCGAAGCTGGTGGAGGACACCGGGCGCCGCCTGGACGCCTTCACCCGCGCCCACGACCTCCAGCCGGACTTCCGGCGCCCCGGCCGCCTGCTGGTCACCGACACCTACGGGGTGTACGCCGTCGACACGGCGTCGATGACCAGGTCCACGCTGCACGAGCGGCGGTACGTGAAGTCGTACGTACGCCACTCCTCCGGCGAGCAGATGTGGACGGGCGCGGTCGAGAACGGCAACGTCTTCGGCACGAAGTACGTCCACTTCAACGTCAGCGGAGTGGCGCGGGCACGGGAGGGCGCGATCATCTACAAGGCCCGCCTGGACACCACGGCGTACGCCTGACCGCTGGGGCGTGGCCGACGGCTACGGCTGCCGTCGGCCGGCGGGCAGTTCGGCCTCGACGAGGTCGGCGGCGCGGCGGGTGCCGCCCTCCTGGGCCATCTGCGCCTGGATGTCCTTCAGCCGCCGGGCCACCTCCGGGTCGTCGACGAGGGCGAGGGCGGTCGTGCGCAGGACTTCGGGGGTGGCCTCCTCCGTGGACAGGCGCTGGGCGACCCCGAGGCTGTGCAGCATGTCCGCGTTGCCGAACTGGTCGACGGCCTGCGGTACGGCGATCATCGGGGTGGCGGTGGCCAGGCCCTCCTGGCTGCCGCCCGCCCCGGCGTGGGTGACGAACAGGTCGGCCTTCCTCAGCACGGCGAGCTGCGGCACCCAGGAGTGGACTTCCACGTTCGCCGGTACGTCGCCCAGCTCGGCCGGGTCGACGTGCCGGCCGATCTGGAGCACCAGGTGCCAGCCGGGGAGGCCGCCGAAGGCCCGCACGCAGTTGCGGTAGAACTCGGGCTGCTTGGTGAAGGCGGAGCCCAGCGAGACGAGGACCACCTTCTCGGCGCCGGCGGGCCGCTGCCAGTCGCCCTCGGCGGTGCGGTCGCCCTGGCAGGCGCCGACGAACGTGTACACGTTCTCGTCGACCTGGTCGGCCTTCCACTGGAGCGCCTTGGGGATGAGCACGAGCGAGCGGGCGGGGCGGGTGACGAAGTCGTCGGGGTGCAGGCCGATCCCGTTCTCCTCCAGCCAGGCCTGGAAGCGGGCGTAGTACGCCTTGCCGCGCTCGGTCTTCTTCGGCTCCTCCCACATGGGGGCGGCGACCTCCTCCTCGTACCCCTCCCAGGCGACGAGGTGGGTCGACAGGGAGATCGCGGGGACACCCCAGCGGTGGGCGAGGATCCGGGCCGGGTAGGCGGTGGTGTCGTACAGGACGAGGTCGGGTTCGTCTCCCTCGTAGGCCGCGGCGAGCTGCGGCAGGGCCTGGATGGCGTCGTCGAGGAAGGGTTCGACGTTGTCCAGCAGGGTGCTGCCCCAGTCCGACGGGTCGGCGTCGGGGCCGGGCAGCGTGGAGTTCCAGAGCTTCGGTTCGGCGCCGGTCTGCGCGATCTTGTCCGCGAAGACGGGCGGGATGGCGTAGGTGACCCGGTGGCCGCGCGCGACGAGTTCCCGGATCACCTCCAGGCTGGGGTTCACATGGCCGTGGGCGGCGATGGAGAACATGGCGATGTGGGCGCGTGAGGTCATGCCCACCACCCTAGACGAGACGATACGTATCGTCCAATTGAATGACGGTGCTCAGCGCTGGTAGCGGGCCAGCACCAGGTTGCCGTCGTCCTCCAGACGGTCGCGCAGCTCCTCCAGGCCGATCGCGCCGCTGTAGTACTCCTGGAACGCCGGGGTGGCCACCTTGTCCTTCCACTCGGGATAGCCCCGGACCGCCTGGGCGGGTGCCGAGCGCAGGTGGGCGGCGAGGGCGGTGCCGGTCGCCCAGCCGTGCTGGGCGGTGTGCAGGGCCGGGTCCTTCAGCGCCTCGGTGCCGGTCGGCAGCATCCAGTCGCCGAGGGCGAGCCGCACCATGTTCTCCGGTCGGAGGAGGAAGTCGACGAACGCGGCGGCCTCCTTCTTGTGCGGACTGTCCTCGGCGATGGACAGCGTCTGCGGGCTGACGCCCTGGGCGAGTCCGTCCGCGCCGGCCGGGGCGGGGAGCACCTGCCAGTCGAAGCCCTCCGGGGCCTGCTGGACGATCTGCTGACGGTAGGAGAAGCCGAGCGGGACCATCGCGTACCTGCCGCCGAAGAAGCCGGGCAGGGTGTCGGAGCCGCCGCTGCCCAGGGTGGTGGGCGAGGCGCTGCGGTCGGTGGTGACCTGGTCGTGGATCGTGCGCGGCAGCACCGCGTCGGCCTGCTCGAAACGGACGGTGACCTTTCCGTCCGCGCCCCGGTGGAACAGCCTGCCGCCCGCCGACAGCGAGAGGTTGAGCGTGGCGGAGACGGGCTCCTTCAGCGGCCAGGCCACGCCGTACTTCCCGTCCCCCGACAACTGCCGCGTGACCGCGCGGAACTCCGCCCACGTCCACGGGTCCTCGGGCGTCGGGATGCGCACGCCCGCCTCCCGCAGCCAGGTCGCGTTGGCGATGAGGACCCTGGGCTCCTGGAGGAACGGCACGCCGTAGACGCCGTCGCCGAAGGTCACCGTGGACCAGGTGCGCCGCGGGATGCCGGCCTTGAGCCGCTCGGACAGCAGGTCCGTCAGATCGGCGAGGTAGCCGCCGTACGCGAAGTCCGCGAGGTCGTCGGAGGCGTCGTGGATGATGTCCGGGGCCTCGCCCCCCTCGAAGGAGGTGAGGAGCTGGTCGTGGACGCTGTCCCAGCTGCCCTGGACGTACTCCACGCGCACGTCCGGGTGGGCCGCGTTCCACTCGGCCACCAGCTCCTTGTTGGCCTCGACGGACTCCTGCTGCCAGGCCAGGGACTGGAACCGCAGGGTGATCCGGCCGTCGCCGCGCCGGTCGTCCCCGCCGCCGGAGCAGCCCGCGAGCAGCACGAGGACCGTGACGAGCGCGGCCGTGAACCGGGCCCGCATCAGCCCTTCACCGCCCCGGCGAGCATGCCGCCCGTGATCCGCCGCTGGATGACCGCGAAGACGACCAGCGAGGGCAGGGTGGCGAGGAACGCGGCGGCGGCGAGGGGGCCGAGGTCGGCGACGCCCTCCGCGCCGATGAAGTGGGTGAGGATCACGGGCAGGGTCTGTCTCTCCGGGGACTTGAGCAGGACCAGCGCGAAGAAGAACTCGTTCCACGCGGTGATGAAGGCGAACAGCGCCGTCGCCACGATGCCCGGTGCGAGCAGCGGCGCGGTCACCGACACCAGGGTCCGCAGCCGCCCGGCCCCGTCGACCGCGGCGGCCTCCTCCAGCTCGGTGGGCACCGCGCGGACGTATCCGACGAGCATCCACAGCGCGAACGGCAGCGCCCACACCACGTACACCAGCACCAGCCCCGCCAGGGAGTCGATCAGCCGCAGGTTCTTCAAAACCAGGAACAGCGGAATGATCACCAGCACGAACGGGAACGCCTGGCTGACCACGACCCAGCCGGTCGCGGCCCGCGCCAGCCGGTTGCGGTGGCGGGCCATGACGTAGGCCATCGGCGTGGCGATCAGCACGGCGACGAGGGCGGCCCCGGCCGCGGCGAGCAGCGAGTTGAGCGCCGCCTGGAGCAGTGGCTGCTCGTCGAAGGCCTGCCGGAAGTTGGCCAGGGTGGGGTGGTCGGGGATCCAGGCGGGGTGCGGACTGCCCAGCTCGCGCGGCGGCTTGAAGGCCGTGGAGAGCAGCCAGAGGAAGGGGAAGGCGAGGAAGAGCAGATACGCGAGCAGCGCCGCGTACTGTCCGATCCGGGCTCCCGTACGGGTCCTCACGCGTCGTCGCCTCCCTTGAGCCGGCCGGCCAGGAACACGGCGAGCAGCACCGAGATCACCGCCACCATGACGCAGCCCATCGCCGCCGCGTACCCGAACTGGCCGTATCGGAAGGCCTCCTCGTAGGCGAAGAGCATGGGAAGGCGGGTGCGGCCGCCGGGGCCGCCGTTGGTCAGGACGTAGACGAGGGCGAAGGAGTTGAAGTTCCAGATGAAGTTCAGGGCGGTGACGGCGAGCGCGACGGGGCGCAGGGCGGGCCAGGTCACCGTGCGGAAGCGGCGCCAGGCGCCCGCGCCGTCGAGGGCCGCCGCCTCGTGCAGTTCGCGCGGGGTGTTCTGCAGTCCGGCGAGCAGGGCGACCGTGGTCTGCGGCATCCCGGCCCAGACACCGACGAGGATCACCGCCGGGAGCGCGGTGCCGAGGCCGCTGAGCCAGTCGCGGCCGTCGCCGAGGCCGAGGTCCCGCAGGGTCTCGTTGAGGATGCCGGCGTCCGGGTTGTAGACCAGCCGCCACATGATGCCGACGACCACCTCCGGCATCGCCCACGGCACGATCGCCAGCGCGCGGGCGAGCCATCGCAGCCGCAGGTCCTGGTTCAGCAGCAGGGCGAGGCCGAGCGCCAGCAGGAACTGCGGCATCGTCACCCCGACCGCCCAGACCAGGCCGATGCGGAAGGACTCCCAGAACAGGGTGTCGCGGGCGAGGTCGGTGAAGTTGAGCCCGCCGATCCACTGCGTCGGCTCGGTGCGGCCCGACTGGGCGTCGGTGAAGGCCAGCGAGACGCCGTAGAGCAGCGGTCCGACGCTCAGCAGCAGGATGGGGATCAGCGCGGGCAGCACCAGGAACCAGGCACCGGGGCCGGCGCCGGCGCCACGCCTTCGGCGGCCCGGGCTCGGCGGGCTCGGTGACGCGCGCCCGGCCTCGGTCACCACGGTCACGTATCGGCTCCTTTGCGCGGCTCGTGACGGTCCGGGCCCGGCGGGCCTCCGTCATGGTCGTGAAGGGGGGATGCGCCGTCAAGGCACCGCGCACACGGTCCGACCTGTGCGGATGCGAGACTGACCGCGGGGCGGCGGAATCCGGCCACCCCGGTGCGAGGGCCACGACGGACGACAGCGACGAAGACGAAGAGGAAGACGGAGGCGGACGATGGACGAGGCACGGGCGCGGGACGTACTGGCCAGGGCGGGAGTGCTGCCCGGCCCGGCGGGGGACGCCCGGCTGCTCGCCCTGGGCGAGAACGCCGTGTTCGCCTTTGGTGGCCTGGTCGTGAAGGTGGGCCGCGACGCCGAGTTGCTGGGCCGGGCCCGCCGTGAGCTGGCCGTCGCGGTGTGGCTGGAAGAGGCCGGTGTCCCCGCGGTGCGGGCGGCCGAGCCGGAGCCGCTGCTCGTCGAAGGCCACCCGGTGACGGTGTGGCACCGGCTGCCCGACCCCGTACGTCCCGCGGAGCCGCGGGATCTGGCCGCGCTGCTGCGGATCGTCCACGCACTGCCCTCTCCCCCCTTCGAGCTGCCGCCCCGCGATCTGCTGGGCGGTGTGGAACGCTGGCTGCGTCTGGCCGGCGAGGCGATCGACCCCGCGGACGCGGCGTACCTGCGCGAGCGGCGGGACGGTTTCGTGGCGGCCGCGGCCGCGCTCACCCCGCGGCTGCCGCGGGGGCCCATCCACGGCGACGCGCTGCCCCGCAACGTGCACATCGGTCCCGACGGGCCGGTCCTGGTGGACCTGGAGACCTTCTCCGCCGATCTGCGCGAGCACGACCTGGTGGTGATGGCCCTCTCCCGCGACCGCTACGGCCTGCCGGCCGAGGCGTACGACTCCTTCACCGCGGCCTACGGCTGGGATGTGCGCGAGTGGGAGGGCTGTGCGGTGCTGCGCGGGGCCCGGGAGACGGCGAGCTGCGCCTGGGTGGCCCAGCACGCTCCGGGGAACCCCAAGGCGCTGGCCGAGTTCGAGCGGCGGGTGGCGTCGCTGCGGGACGGGGACCCGGCCGTGCGCTGGTACCCGTTCTGAGGCGAGGCGGTTCCCCGCGGTGGTCGGCCGGTCAGCCGGGCAGACCGTTCCCCGCAGAGCCCGGCAGGTCAGCCGGTAGCCGCGATGGCCGCCCGGTCAGCCGGTCGTCGCGGTGGTCGGCTCCCGCACCGGCCAGGCGCCGTCCACCACCGCCGCCGCGTCGCCCTTGCGGCGCAGGAAGTTCTGGAAGTCCGCCGCCCACTCGGCGTACCACTCGATCTGGCGGCGGTGCAGCTCCGCCGGGCCGAGGGCCGCGATCTTGGGGTGGCGGCCGGCTATCGCGCGGGCCAGCCGGGCGGCGGCGAGGGCGTCGGCGGTGGCGTCGTGGGCGGAGTCGAGCGGCACGCCGTACTCGGTGCAGACGGCTTCGAGGGTGCGCTTGCCGCGGCGGTAGCGGTCGGCGCGGCGGTCGATGGTGTACGGGTCGATGACCGGGGCGGGGTCCTGGCCGCCGAGGCGGTCGCGCAGCGACGGCAGGCCGTAGCGCCGCAGTTCGGCGGAGAGCAGGGTCAGGTCGAAGGAGGCGTTGTAGACGACGACCGGGACGCCCGTCTTCCAGTACCCCGTGAGGACGTCCGCGACGGCGTCCGCGACCCGGTCGGCGGGCCGGCCCTCGGCCGCCGCGCGTTCGTTGCTGATGCCGTGCACGGCGACCGCGTCCGCGGGAATCTCGACCCCCGGGTCCGCGAGCCATTCCCTGCGGCCGAGGGGCTGCCCGTCCCTGACCTCGATCACGGCGGCCGTGACGATGCGTGCGGTGTGCGGGTCCGTCCCCGTCGTCTCCAGGTCGAAGCCGGTCAGCAGCTCCCGGTGCCAGCCCATGGGCGGTCCCCCTCCTCGGTGGTGCTCTCCCCCAGTGGTCTCCACCCTCGCATGCGCCACTGACAATCGGCGGACCGCCTTCCGCTTAACGGTGCGCCAAGAGCCGCGTTCCCCACCACAGGCCGCATTTCACGACACAGGCCGCGAATCGGCCCAGGCCAGTTCGAACTCCTCCCGGTAGGTGGGGAAGAGGCCGCCGTCCAGCGTCCCCTCCGGGTCGTCCGCCCTGACCACCCGGCTGCCGCCGCGCAGCACCAGCACGGGCGCCTCCATGCCGCGCGTCCGGCGCAGATAGGACTGCACGACCGCGATGCCGTCGGAACCGTCGCCGTCCACGAGATAGGCGGTGAAGCGCGGGGTCTCGTCGAAGACCTGGATCTCGAAGGCGCCGGGGTCGCGCAGCCGGGCCCGCACCCGGCGCATGTGCAGGATGTTCATCTCCACGGCCCGGCTCAGTTCGCCGCGTTTGATGCCCAGTTCGCGCTCGCGCCGCTTGACGGCGCTGGAGGCCGGGTTGAGGAACAGCAGCCGGACGCGGCAGCCGGCCTCGGCGAGACGGACCAGGCGCCGCCCGGAGAAGTTCTGCACGAGCAGGTTGAGGCCGATGCCGATGGCGTCGAGGCGGCGGGCGCGGCCGAAGATGTCCTCGGCCGGGAACTGGCGCAGCAGCCGGACCCGGTCGGGGTGGACGGCGACCACGTCGGCGTACCGGTCGCCGACCAGGTCCTCGACCGCGTCGACGGGCAGCCGGCGCGCCGACGGCACGTCGCCGCCCGCGCCCAGGATCTCCAGCAGCCGCGCCGAGGCCCGCTCGGCCTGGCTCAGCACGGCCTCGGACAGCGCCCGGTTGCGGGAGACGACGTTGCGGGTCACCTCCAGTTCGTCAAGCGCGAGTTCGACGTCGCGGCGCTCGTCGATGTACGGCTCGAAGCACGGCCAGTGCTGCACCATCAGCTCGCGCAGCTGCGGCAGGGTGAGGAAGCTGAGGACGTTGTCGTCGGCCGGGTCGAGCAGATAGCCCTTGCGGCGGCTGACCTCGCGGACCGCGACCGCGCGCTGCACCCACTCCTGGCCGGCCGGTCCGGCGGCGGCGACCACCCAGTCGTCGCCGTGGACGGGTTCGTAGATGGGTCGCAGCACGGCGGCCACCACCGCGCGCAGCCGCTGTTCCACCAGGTTCAGCCAGATGTACGCCCGGCCCGCCCGCTGGGCGCGGGTGCGCACCTCGCGCCAGGCGTCGGCGTCCCAGTCCAGTTCCGGGCCGATGGAGCCCGTCTCCATCGGCCTGGCCAGGGACACCGTGCCGGGCGGGACGTCTGTGGAGTTCCCCTCGTGACCAGCCTCGTCACCAGGGGGCAGCTCCAGCCCTCCCGAGCCCACCCGCGCACCGCCTTCCACTTACCGCCACTCCCGTGTCAACGATCAAGGAAGGGTACTCCGGGAGCGGTCGGCGGTGCAGCCCGATGGAGGCGGACCTTTACTCAACCTGCCTAGTCCGGCTGGCCGTTCTCGCCCGCCAGCTCCTTCGGAGTGAGCGGATTCATAGCGGTGACGTCGCGCGGCGAGATGGAGAAGCCCTGCCAGTGGACCGGCATGGGCTGCTGGTCCTCGTCGCGGGCGATGTGGTGGAACCCGATGTTCATCCAGACCACGGGCCGGGTGAGGGTCTGCCCATTGACCCACTTGTCGACCGACCGGCCGCCGCCGGGACCGCAGTCGTGCGGGTTGTCACTGGCGTACTGCTCGCACTTCTTGTACTCGGTGAAGTAGATGTCGTGCTTGGTGAAGGCACGG
Organism: Streptomyces sp. JB150; assembly: GCF_011193355.1. GTDB lineage: Bacteria > Actinomycetota > Actinomycetes > Streptomycetales > Streptomycetaceae > Streptomyces. The sequence goes on along the minus strand of NZ_CP049780.1, from coordinate 6,000,087 downwards.
CCCGGGTACTTGGCGGTGGGGCCGGGCACCAGTTCGTACGACCGCGGTGCCCGTCCTTGTTCTTGCCGGCCGTGCTGACCACGCGCCACCAGCGCATGTTCTTGATGTCGCCGGCGCGTTCCTTGGTGACCTTGGTGCGGGTGGTCTTGTTGGACGGCCCCGGGCGGCCCTGGCCGGGCGGGCTGACCGTCGAGTCGTACTGTTCGATCTTCGTCTTGGAGGAACCGTCGAGCGCGAAGTCGAGCTTCCAGAAGACGTTGTGGCTGTGACTGGTCGCCTTCGCCGCGGCGCCCTTGCCGACCGGCCACCCGCGGCCGTCGCCGGCGTCGTAGTCGTGGGGCGAGAGACTGCCGGTCGCGCCGACGTTCATGGAGATGGTGCCGTCGTCGGAGAAGCGCCACTCGGTGATGTACTCGTACCAGTCGACCTCGTTGACGCTGTAGACGAGCAGGTCCCTGCCCTGCTTCTGGTAAAACCTGCCCGTGTCCGGCTGGTAGCGGTAGGCGTGGCCGCGGGCGCGGGTGGTGGTGCACAGGCCCTTGACGGCGGCGGAGCCGGGCACCTTGACGGTCCTGATGGTGCCGCCGGGGCATTCGCCGGGCGACATCTCCAGCAAGCCCTTGCCGAAGAAGTAGTCCGTCAGGTCGTCGAACTCGCTGTGGCCGTCGTCGTACGGCACATGGATCTGGGCGAGCTTGGCGCTGTTGAGGACCTTGATCAGGCGGGCCTCGCCCGGCGGCTGATAGGAGATGTCCTCCAGAACGATCCCCTCGCGCGGCTCGGGACGCCAGCACATCCGCCAGGTGGTGCCGGAGGCGAGCTTCTGTTCGATCCGGAAAGCCGCGCTGCAGTCGGCGGCGGGCGCCGCGGGGGCGGCCTTGGGCTGGGCGGCGGTCTCGGCCGCGGCCGGCCCGGCCGCGGTTCCGGCGGCCAGCGTGGCGAGGGCGAGTCCTGTGGCGGCCCGCGTACGGGCACGGCTGATTCTTCTCGCAGACATCAGAGATCGACTCCCTTACAGGAGAAGCAAGCCCTCATGGGAGAGCAGGTCCTCTGGAGGTGAGGTGGCGAAGTGAACCCTCGATGGGCTCAGTCGCGGTCGAGCGCGGTGACCTTGCGCGTGCTCAGGTCGATCACCAGGTGCCCCGCGTCGATCCACGGGCCGTTCTTGACCTTCGGGTACAGCCGCGCGCAGCGGTGCTCACCGCACGGGTCGCAAGCGGCGGGCTGGGCACCGGGTGCCGCGTCGTAGATCATGCTGTGCAGCACGAGCTGGTCCGGCGAGGTCAGTTCCTCACCGGTGGCGTCTCTGTGGTCCGCCTTCAGTTCCGCGCCCAGCGGATCGGCGAGCAGCAGCCGGGCCGCCTCGGTCTCCTCCGCCCGGCTCAGCGGCGGCTGGACGCCCCGCTGGGTGTCCGTCCGTTCCACCTTGCCGGTCTCCAGGTTGACCGTCCGGGTGACGAGGGTGTCGCCCTTGTAGTCGTAGAAGCTCACCTCGGCGCGCCGGGGCGCGCCCGGGTCGTCGAGTTCGCCGGCCTCCGGATCGGCGAGCTCGACTCCGACGGGCTGCGGCCCGCGGTCCCCGTCGACGTCCTCGCCGGAGCGGACGAGCTGCGGGCTGAGCGCGATCCGTTCGACCCGCTTCGCCTCGTCGTCGGTGAGCGGGTCCCGCCCCGTGCCCTTCTCGCCCTCGGCCGGCGCCTCCTCGACGACGCCCGGCTCGACCGCGGCCTGTCCGTCCGGGCCGCCCTGTCCTTCCGGGCCGCCCGGCGCCTGCCCCGCGGCCGCCTGTCCGGTCGTGCGGCCGGCCCCCGGCCCCCCGGCCGAGTCCTCCGCCCCGGCCGTGCCCGGCAGGGCAGTCCCGACCATCAGCGCGGTCCCCGCGACCGCGATCCCCGTTCCGGCCACCACCTTGCCCAGGTGGCGGCGCACTGTCTCGCGCACATCGTCCCCCTGCTCCCCCGTGTACTGGGAGTACGTCCGTCGGTGCCCCGCTTGTTCGTGCAGACGCGTATGCACTGGTCGCCCGGTAAGAGGGAAAGAGGGCAGGGAAGGTTCCCTCACTTTCGAAGGAGACTCGGACCCAAGGCACCCCTCGTCGCGCGGCACACCTGGAAGAGTCGTATCCATGCAGGTCTGGCCTGGAGAGGCGTATCCACTCGGCGCCACCTACGACGGCGCCGGCACGAACTTCGCGGTCTTCACGGAGGCCGCGGACCGAGTAGAGCTGTGTCTGCTGCACGACGACGGCTCGGAAACGGCGGTGGAACTACGGGAGAGTGACGGGTTCGTACGGCACGCGTACCTGCCGGGCGTGATGCCGGGGCAGCGGTACGGCTACCGCGTGCACGGCCCCTACGCCCCGGAGCGCGGGCTGCGCTGCAACTCGGCGAAGCTGCTGCTCGACCCGTACGCGCGTGCGATCAGCGGAACGATCGACTGGGGCGAGGAGGTGTACGGCTACCACTTCGGCGCGCCCGACCGGCGCAACGACCTGGACTCCGCCCCGCACACCATGACCTCGGTCGTGGTGAACCCGTACTTCGACTGGGGCGACGACCGGCCGCCCCGCACGGAATACCACAAGACGGTGATCTACGAGGCGCATGTGAAGGGCCTCACCATGCGCCATCCGGGGCTGCCGGAGGAGCTGCGCGGCACCTACGCCGCACTGGCCCACCCGGCGCTGATCGAACACCTTACCGAACTGGGCGTGACGGCACTGGAGCTGATGCCCGTGCACCAGTTCGTGAACGATCACCGGCTGGTCGACATGGGCCTCAACAACTACTGGGGCTACAACACGATCGGCTTCTTCGCCCCGCACAACGCGTACGCCTCCTGGGGCGATCGCGGACAGCAGGTGCTGGAGTTCAAGTCGGCGGTCCGCGCCCTGCACGAGGCGGGCATCGAGGTCATCCTCGACGTGGTCTACAACCACACGGCCGAGGGCAACCACCTGGGCCCGACCCTGTCCTTCCGGGGGCTGGACAACCCGCAGTACTACCGGCTCGCGGACGATCCCCGCTACTACATGGACACCACGGGCACCGGCAACTCCCTGCTGATGCGCTCCCCGCACGTGCTCCAGCTGATCATGGACTCGCTGCGGTACTGGGTGACCGAGATGCACGTCGACGGCTTCCGCTTCGACCTCGCCGCCACCCTCGCCCGCCAGTTCCACGAGGTGGACCGGCTGTCGTCCTTCTTCGACCTGGTGCAGCAGGACCCGGTCGTGTCCCAGGTGAAGCTGATCGCCGAGCCGTGGGACGTGGGCGAGGGCGGCTACCAGGTGGGGAACTTCCCGCCGCTGTGGACCGAGTGGAACGGCAAGTACCGCGACACCGTGCGTGACCTGTGGCGGGGCGAGCCGCGCACCCTCGCGGAGTTCGCCTCCCGGCTGACCGGCTCGTCCGATCTCTACCAGGACGACGGCCGGCGTCCGCTCGCCTCGATCAACTTCGTCACCTGCCACGACGGTTTCACCCTGCACGACCTGGTGTCGTACAACCACAAGCACAACGAGGCCAACGGCGAGGACAACCGCGACGGCGAGAGCCACAACCGGTCCTGGAACTGCGGGGCGGAGGGCGAGACCGACGACCCGGCCGTGCTGGAGCTGCGCGCGCGGCAGATGCGCAACTTCATCGCCACGCTGATGCTGTCCCAGGGCGTGCCGATGATCAGCCACGGCGACGAGTTCGCCCGCACCCAGCGCGGCAACAACAACGCCTACTGCCAGGACAGCGAGCTGTCCTGGGTGGAATGGCCGGACGGCGAGGGCCTGCCCCGGGAGATCCTGGAGTTCACCCGGGCGATGGTGTGGCTGCGCAAGGACCACCCCGTCTTCCGCCGCCGGCGCTTCTTCCACGGCCGGCCCGTGGAGGGCACCCACGACGACCTGTCCGACATCGCCTGGTTCACCCCCGACGGCCGGGAGATGACCCAGCGGGACTGGGAGTCGGCGCAGGCCTCGGCCCTGACGGTGTTCCTCAACGGCAACGCCATCTCCGAGCCGGGTCCGCGCGGGGAGCGCATCAGCGACGACTCCTTCCTGCTGATGTTCAACGCCTCCCCCAAGGCGCTGGACTTCCTGGTGCCGGTCAACCACGGCCGCCAGTGGCAGGTCGTCGTCGACACCGCCCGCCCGGACGGGGTGCCGCCGGGCTCGGGCGCGAAGGTGGCGGCCGGGGAGCGGCTGCGGCTCGTCGACCGGAGCCTGACGGTGCTGCAGCGGCCCGCCTGAGGGACCGGGTACGGCGCGCGTCCGGGGTACACCGCCCCGCGCGCGCCGTACCCCGTCCGGCCCATGTGCCCGCCGCCCGGCGGGGGACGATGACACGAAACGCGGCGGGGCGGGTACGTAGCTCTGCATGACCCCTCAGCGAGCTCACCCCACGGTGCCCACGGCCACGTACCGGCTCCAGCTCACGCCCGAGTTCCCGTTCGCCGCCGCGGCGGCCGCCGTGCCGTACCTGGCCTCGCTCGGCGTCTCGCACCTGCACCTGTCCCCCGTCCTGGAGGCCGTCCCCGGCTCGCTGCACGGCTACGACGTGGTGGACCACGCGCGCGTGCGCGGCGAACTGGGCGGCGAGGACGGGCTGCGCGCGCTGTCCCGCACCGCGCGGGAGCACGGTCTCGGCCTGGTCGTGGACATCGTGCCCAACCACATGGCGATGGCCCCGCGGCACAACCGGGCCCTGTGGGAGGTGCTGCGGGAGGGGCCGAAGTCGGCGTACGCGCGGTGGTTTGACATCGACTGGGAGGCGCAGGGCGGCCAGGTGCTGCTGCCGGTGCTGGGCGGTCCGCTCGGCACGGAGCTGACGCACCTGACCGCCGACGGCGACGTGCTGCGCTACTACGACCAGGTCTTCCCGCTGCGGGAGGGCACCGAGGACCTGCCGCTGCCGCAGCTGCTGGACGCCCAGTGGTACCGGCCCGTGTGGTGGCGGCTGGCCCGCACGGAGCTGAACTACCGGCGGTTCTTCAGCATCTCGGAGCTGATCGGGGTCCGCGTGGAGGACCCCGAGGTGTTCGACGCCACGCACGCGACCCTGCTGCGGCTGCTGGGCGAGGGGGTCGTGGACGGGCTGCGCGTGGACCACCCCGACGGGCTCGCCGACCCCGACGGCTACCTGCGGCGGCTGCACGAGGCGACCGGGGGCCGCTGGACGGTCGTCGAGAAGATCCTGTCGGACGGCGAGCGGCTGCCCGCCGCCTGGCCGGTCGCGGGCACCACGGGCTACGACGCCCTGCGGCACGTGGACGGCGTGTTCACGGACCCGGCGGGCGCCGCGGAACTGCTCTCCCGCTACCGGCGGTTCGCGGCCCCGCAGACCGACCGGGGCGGGCACTGGGAGGCCACCGCGCGGCGGGCGGCCCACCGGGTCCTGGAGCACGAGCTGGCCACCGAACTCGACCGGCTGACCCGCGTGGTGACCCGGTTGTGCGCCGCCTCCCCGGATCCGGCGCTGCGTGACCGGGCGCCCTGGGCGCTGCGCACGGCGCTGCGCGAGCTCCTGGTCCGCCTGGAGGTGTACCGGCCCTACGAGTCCGAGGACGCCGCCCTGGTCGTCACCGAGGAGCACGCGGCCGGGGCCCGGGAGGCGTTCGCCGTGCCGGAGGAGGCCGGGGTGGTCGACGTCGTGCGCGGGCTGCTGCTCGGGGAGTACGGCGACGGGCCGGACCGGCTGGAGTTCCGCACCCGGTTCGCGCAGACGGCCTCGGCGCTGCGCGCGAAGTCGGTGGAGGACACGGCGTTCTACCGCTATGTGCCGCTGCTGTCGGCCACCGAGGTGGGCGGGAATCCGGGGCGGCCGGCGGTGTCCCCCGGGGAGTTCCACGCGTACTGCGCGCGGGTGCAGCGCGACTGGCCGGTCACCGGGACCGTCGTCTCCACGCACGACACCAAGCGCAGCGCGGACGTGCGGGCGGCGCTCATGGTGCTCACCGAGTGCCCGGAGCGCTGGTCGGAGGCGCTGGGCGAGGTGAGCCGGGCCGACACGGGCGCCCCGGACGGGCAGCTGGCCTGGGCGGCCTGGCAGACCGTCTTCGGGCTGGGCCCGGCGGACCCGGAGCGGGTGCGGGAGGCGCTGCTGAAGCATGTGCGCGAGGCCGGGATGCACACCAGCTGGACCGAGCAGGAGCCGCCGTACGAGGACGCCGTGGCGGCGTTCGTGGCGGCGGGGCCGTGCGGGGCGCCGGGCGAGCGGATGGCCGCGCTGCGCCGCGAGCTGGAGCCGCACATCCGGGCGAACGTGCTGGGGGTGGCGCTGGTGCATCTGACGATGCCGGGGGTGCCGGACGTGTACCAGGGCACGGAGGCCGAATGCCGCAGCCTGGTCGACCCGGACAACCGGCGGCTCGTGCGGTTCCCGCCCGAGGACCCCGGCGTCAAGGGCGCGGTGACGGCCGCGGCGCTGCGGCTGCGGGCGCGGCGGCCGGAGGTCTTCGGGGAGACGGCGTCGTACGCGCCGCTGGCCGCCGAGGGGCCCGCGGCGGACCACGTGCTGGCGTACGCGCGTTCCGGGCAGGCCGTCACCGCGGTCACCCGGCTGTCACTCCGCCTGGCCGAGGCGGGCGGCTGGCGCGACACCCGGCTCGCCCTGCCGCCGGGCCGCTGGGCCGACGCGCTGACCCCGGGCGGGCGGGAGTTCACCGGGCACGCGCGCGTGGAGGAGCTGTTCGAGCACCTTCCGGTGGCGCTGCTGGAGCGGGTGGGCGACGGGGATTGATCGACGGCGGGGAGGCCGGGGCCGGGGCGGCCGGAGGGAGGTGCGCCGGGGGCGGGGCCGGGGCGGCCGGAGAGAGTGCCGGGGCCGAGGTCGGAGCGAGGGCCGGGGCGGGGGCGGGGGTGACGGGTGCCTCGGGTGGGAGGCGGGCGCGCAGGAGGTCGGCGAAGGTCTCCGTGACGCCGGTCGGGGGCACGCGCGAGAACAGGCTCAGGGGCCGCTTCCAGGGCGGCTCGTGCGAGAGCACCACGCAGTCCTCGCCGACGGCGCCGCGGACGACGTGCGAGGGCACGGCGCACACTCCGGCGCCGGCCGCGGCCATCCGCACCGCCGTGGAGCTGTGCTCGGTCCACACCGCGGTACGGGGCGTGAAGCCGGCCCGGCGGCAGGCCCAGTCGAGGACCCGCTCGCCCTGGACGAGGGGTTCCATGGCGCAGCGGACCCAGGGCCGGTCCGCCAGTTCGGGCAGCGACACCGACGTACGGCCCGCGAAGCGGTCGTCGAACGGCACGACGAGGACGATCTCCTCCTCCCCCAGGGGCACGAGGCTGCCGGGCCAGTCGGCGGGCGACGGGCCGATGGCGAGATCGGCCGTGCCGCGTTCGACGGCGTCCCTCAGGGAGGCGGTCTCGGCGTACTCGTGCAGGCGCAGCAACACGTCCGGGTGGGTGGCGCCCCAGTGCGCGAACACCTCCGGCAGGACACCGACCGCGAGCGCGTGGACGGCCGCGATGTGCAGCTCACCGCCCTCCGCGCCGGCGGTCGCGCGGGCCGCGCGGCGGGCCTGGGCGGCGCTGCGGACCGCGAGTTCGGCGTGCGGGCGGAAGGCGCGGCCCATCGGCGTCAGCCGCACTCCGCGCGGGAGGCGTTCCAGGAGCGCGCCGCCGACGGACCGTTCCAGGGCCTTGATCTGGTGCGAGAGCGCGGGCTGTGACACGTGCAGCACCTCGGCGGCGCGGGTGAAGGACCCCTCCTCGATCACGGTCAGGAAGTACTCCATCTGACGCAGGCTCATGCCGGCTCCTCCTGGCCGTGTGCGGGGTCGGGGGCGGGGCCGGGGTCGGGGTCGGGGTCGCAGTGCCGCCCGTGCTCGTGGCCGTGGCCGTGCGCGTGCCCGCTGCCATAAACGTCGTTCATCGGATCCACAAGAACATTGCCTTGGACGCATGGCAAGGGCCGGGCGGAGGCTGGGCCCATGGACACAGCGGACGTCATCGTCATCGGCGGCGGCACCGGCGGTTACAGCACCGCCCTGCGCGCCGCGGCCCTCGGGCTCGAGGTCGTGCTCGTCGAGCGCGACAAGGTGGGCGGGACCTGTCTGCACCGCGGCTGTATCCCCAGCAAGGCGATGCTGCACGCGGCGGAACTGGTGGACGGGATCGCGGAGGCACGTGAGCGGTGGGGGGTGAAGGCGACCCTGGAGGCGGTGGACTGGCCGGCGCTGGTCGCCACCCGGGACGACATCGTGGCCCGCAACCACAGGGGCGTGGAGGCGCACTTGGCGCACGCGGGGGTGCGGGTGGTGCGGGGCAGCGCGCGGCTGACGGGGACGCGCTCGGTCCGGGTGGACGGCGTGCACGACCTCTCCGCGCGCCGTGGGATCGTCCTCGCGACCGGCTCACGCCCGCGCACGCTCCCGGGACTCACTCCGGACGGGCGGCGCGTGGTGACCAGTGACGACGCCCTGTTCGCGCCCGCGCTCCCGGACTCCGTACTGGTGCTGGGCGGCGGCGCGATCGGCGTCGAGTACGCCTCGTTCCACCGCTCCATGGGCGCGCGGGTCACCCTCGTGGAGGCCGCCGACCGGATCCTGCCGCTGGAGGACGCCGACGTCTCCCGGCATGTGGCGCGCGGTCTGAAGAAGCGCGGCATCGACGTGCGCGCCGGCGCACGGCTGCTGGACGCGGAGGTGGTGGCGGACGGCGTCCGCGCGCGTGTGCGCACCGCCCGCGGAGAGGTCCGCGCGGTGGAGGCCGAGCGGCTGCTGGTGGCCGTCGGCCGGGTCCCGGTCACCGACGGCCTGGACCTGGCCGCCGCCGGCCTGGCGACGGACGAGCGGGGATTCGTCGTACCGGCGGACTGGGGCCGGCTGGAGACGGCCGTGCCCGGGGTGCACGTCGTGGGCGACCTGCTGCCCCCGCCCTCCCTCGGGCTGGCCCACGCCTCGTTCGCCGAGGGCCTGCTGGTGGCGGAGACGCTGGCGGGGGTGGCGTCCGCGCCGGTGGACTACGCGGCGGTGCCCCGCGTGACGTACTCGTCGCCGCAGACCGCGTCGGTGGGCCTGAGCGAGGCGGAGGCACGCGCGCGGGGGCACGAGGTGGCCGTGAACACGATGCCGCTGACGGCCGTGGCCAAGGGGATGGTGCACGGGCAGGGCGGGACGGTGAAGGTCGTCGCCGAGGCGGGCGGCGGGCGGGTGCTGGGCGTGCACCTGGTCGGCCCGCACGTGTCCGAGATGATCGCCGAGAGCCAGTTGATCGTCGGCTGGGACGCGGAGCCCGCCGACGTCGCCCGGCACGTGCACGCCCACCCGACGCTGTCGGAGGCGGTCGGCGAGGCGTTCCTGACCCTCGCCGGACGGGGGCTGCACCAGCAGTGACCACCGGGGCGCGCGCCCCCGCGCACAGGCCGGACGTGCACGCGAGCGCCCCCCGGAGCCTCCCCTCTCGTCGCCTTGACACCGCCCCCGGACCGTGCGGTACTGCCGGTGCGAGCCGGGCGGACAAACGGGGGTGAGTCACCTGCCGGAGCTGCGCTATCCCACTGTGGCGGAACTGTTCGTCTCCGCGCGCGCGTTGGCCTCGTCGCACCCCGGTTTGTGCACCCTGCGCGAGGTGGGCACCTCCCGCGCGGGGCGCCCGCTGCACGTGCTGTCCGTCGGCCGTGCGCGGCGCGCGGTGCTCGTCGTCGCGGGCGCCCACGCCAACGAGCCGGCCGGCGGCTCCACGCTCCTCGCGCTCGCCGAGCGGGTGGTGGCCGAACCGTCGCTGCGGTCGGGGACGTCCTGGCACTTCCTGCTGTGCGCGGACCCGGACGGGGCGAGCCTGCACGTGACGCCGGCGCCGCGCAGCCTGCTCGACTACCACCGCGGCTTCTTCCGGCCCGCCGGACCCGAGCAGCCGGAGTGGTCGCCGGCCGTGCTGCCCCCGGACCGGCTGCCGCCCGAGACGCGCGCCCTGACCGGGGTGATCGACGAGCTGCGCCCCTACCTCCAGGTGACCCTGCACGGGACCGACCTGGGCGGCAGCTGGGTGCAGTTGACCCGGGACATACCGGGGCTCGCGGAACCGTTCGCCAAGTCGGCGGCGGAGCTGCACATCCCGGTGGAGACGGGCGCGTCGGACGCCGCCGGCTGGCCCGCGTCGGGCCCCGGGGTGCACGTGATGCCGGCGCCCGGTTCGATCGCGTATCCGAGCCTGCCGGACGACGCCCGGCACAGCACCTGGTACCACGCGCACCGGTACGGCGGTCTGACCGCGGTGGTCGAGGTGCCGATGTGGGCGAGCGACCTCGTGGACGATCCGGCGCCGCACCCCGCCCCGGCGGCGGCGCTGCGGCGGCTGGCGGAGCGGCTGCTGCGGGACGCGCGGGAGGTCGAGGCCGTCCTCACCGAGGCGCTGCCCCGCCTGGACGGCCTCGACGGGCCCCTGCTGCGGGCCGCCCGATGGGTGCTGGAGCTGGTGCCGGGCCTGGCCGCGGACCTGATCCACACACCGCCCGCCGACCACACCATGGCGTACGTCGGCAGCGTGGACGCCTTCGCCCGGCGGCTGCCGCTGCGCGCCGCGGCGATGCTGCTGCGGGTCCTGCGCGAGGCCGACGACCGCGCGGTGCCCCGGCTGGAACGGCTCGTGACCACCTGGAGCGAGGCCTTCGCGGACCGCTTCCGCGCCCGCTGGGTCCCCCTGCGGCACCAGGTCGAGCACCAGTCCCGCACGGTCGTCGCGGCGGCCCTGCACGCGCGCGAACGCGCGGCGTGACGCGGGCGGAGGCAGAGTCGCGCCGGGCCGCCCCCATGCCGGTTCCCGAGGCCTGACGCCCCCACCCCCACGCAGGCGCTGGTGAAGCCGCACCAGGACCGCTCTCCTCTCCCTGTGCCCCGAGGCCGACCCGAGGCCCGCCCCGGCCCGGTCCCACCGGCAGGCCGGCGCCCCGCCCGGGTAGTGCACTGGCGACTCCCCCGAGCGGAACGCGTGGCCGACCGGTCTCACCGGGTCCCCGGCCCGACCGCTCCGCCCGAACCAAGCTCCCGCGGAGCCCGCGGACACCGGGCACCGACGCCGCGCCCGAGTCAGACCGAACGGCGCACGCGCGCCGCGCGAGTCGGACCCGACGGCACACGCGCGCCGCGCCGCGTCAGGCGTCGAAGGCGAACAGTACGCCCGTCACCGCCTCCATCGCGCACGCGTTCGGGAAGGTTTCCCGGTAGTCGACGGGGTTCCCCTGCCACTCGCCGCGCGCCTCCGCGGTCACCGGTGCGTAGAGCATCGGGCAGGCGGCGTCCCTCAGCGGGAAGCGGCGGATGTCGCCGGCCGCGGCGTCGAGCTGGGCGCAGGCCTCGGCGGCCCGTGTGTGACCCTGCGGCGGGTCGCACAGCAGCAGGGTGCCGCGCGTGTCGCCGACGGGTCGCGGTCCGGGCCGCAGGGAGAAGCCGGGACCCGGAGTGGGGATGTCGTCCCTGGTGACGGTGAGCTGGAGCCAGGTGCTGGGACCGATGTGAGCGGCCGGCTCGGCCATCGCCCGCGCGGGGGCCGCCGTGGCGGCGAGGACGGTGAACAGGGCGGCCGCCGTCACGGCCGTACCCCGCGGCCGGCGGCGGGCGGCCTTCGCTGTGATGGTGTGCGTCATTCCCGGTGCATCGGCACGACGGGCTCGGAACCCCAGTCCGGCTCACCCGAACGGAACCGCGCGGGTGCCTGCCGCGCGGCCAGTTCGAACGCGGCGAGCACCACGCGGGACTGGTACTCGGCCTGGCGGGCCACCGGGACCCACGCGGCGCCGCAGCGGTCACGGTAGTCGGCGCACCAGGCGTCCAGGAGCCGGTCCAGCTCGGGCAGCACGCCCGCCGGGTCACGGCCGGACCGGGTGACGAGCTGGTGCAGCAGTCCGCCCGTGCGCAGGGCGAGCCGGCGCCCGGCGATCCGCAGGGCGGTCAGGTGACCGGCGTCCGGCGGCGGCAGGGGCCGGGTCCGGTGGGCGCTGTCCGGGTCCCAGGCGTCGGCGAGACCGGGCCCGACGAGCAGGTAGTCGTCGACGGGCAGCCGCAGGCGGTCCGCGTCCGGCGCGTCCGCGGCGTACGGGGCCAGGCGGGCCAGCAGCTCCCGCAGCAGCCGCATGTCGTGCCGCAGCGTGCGGCTGACGGTGCGCAGCACCGCCTCCGGGTCGGCGGGCACGGAGGCGTCCTCGACGGCGGCCACGCCCCACATGGGCGCCTCCACGACGGCCGTGACGGTGCCGTACCGGTGCGGGTGGAACCAGGTGGACTCGACGGCGGCCTCGGTGATGGCCGCGGCCCGGTCGCCCGGACGGGGCGGGGGGATGCGGTAGACGGCGGGGCCGAGGTTCGGCCAGTGAAGGGTGTCGTAGGGGCCGAGTTCGCGCGGGACACCCAGCCGGGTGGCGATGTCGGCGACGCGCTGGGCGAGTCCCGGCAGGTCACGGGTGAGTTCGACGAAGCCGCCGCCGACGTCGACGCCGTGCAGAGAACACTGGAAGAAAGGTTTCAGCTCGTCTTGGAGAGCGAGCAGGGCACGTGTTTCCGGCAGGGCCGCGGCGGCGGCACCGTCGGGCAGCCACTCGGGTTGTTCCAGGAAGCCGGGGCGGAAGAAGTGCCGGAAGTAGCGCCCGAGGTGGTACGGGCCGCCCAGCCAGCCCTCGTTGCGGCGCAGCCCGTCGGGATCGAGGCACAGCAGCAGGTTCCAGGTGGCGTCGGCGCCCTCGGTCAGGCTCGGGTCGGCGAGGGCGCGCTCGGCCAGGCGCAGCACGGTGGCCCCGCCGACGGGCTCGTTGGCGTGCGGACCGGCCACGACGAGGGCCTGGCGGGCGCCGTGGCCGACCGAGAGCAGCCACAGGGGCGTGCCCGCGCGGGAGGTGCCGACGTGGCGCAGCCGGGCGTCGCGCGGGTGCCGGGCGACCAGGGCGGCCGCCCGCGCGCCCAGCTCGTCGACGGTCGGGTAACGGCGGAGGGGCGGCAGAGCACACCTCCGTGGCGCCGTCGGTTCACCTGGTGTATGTGGTGTAGGCACAGTCAGTCACGACTTCGGGTGTACGTCAACACCGCGACCGGGGCCGTGATTTGACCGTCGTCTCAGTGCGCGGCGAGCCGGAACGCGACCTGCCCGAAGGACACCTGGTCGCCCTCGCGGACGACGGTGGCGCCGATGACGCGGCGGCCGTTGACGGTGGTGCCGTTGGTCGAGCCGAGGTCGCGGAGGATCCACATGCCGCCCTGGCGGCTGAGTTCGGCGTGCGCGCGCGAGACCGTCTCGTGGGTCAGTCTGAGCCCGCTCGCGGGGTCGCGGCCTATGCGCAGGCAGCCGCCCGCCGACGGGTGGGGCAGCAGCAGCTTCGGGAGCCGCTCGGCCTGCCAGGCCCGGCGCAGCCGCTCGCCGAAGCCGGACACGGCCTCGACGGTGCCGAACACGATCCGGGAGAACCGGCTCTCGGTGGGCAGGTCCGCGGTGAGCGCGGCCAGCTCGTCGGAGCGGCGGGCGGCGAGGGCGAGTTCCATCCGCCGGATGAAGGTGTCGTGGGACAGACGGCCCATGGCGACGCCGTCACGCAGGACCTTCAGCGCCTGATCGCGCTCCGCGTCCGAGGGGCGCGGCAGGGAGGCCGGGAACTCGAAAGACGACGTCACGCTGGCGATTGTCGGTCAGTGAACCCCAGGTGTCCAGAAATCACTGAATCGGCGCTCCCGTGCGCGTATCCGACGACACCCGGCGCAAAAGGGAAGATGCAAAAGCGGATTGATCTCTTTTGACGCACCATGGACGGGCTACGTCACCGTGGGCAGACGAAGGGGAACCGTCCGTGCAGTTCGAGGTGTGGGCACCGCAGGCCGGCCGAGTGACGCTCCACTGCGAGGGAGTCACGCACGCGATGGAGCGCGATCCCGAGCGCGCGGGGTGGTGGATCGCCGAGGCGGAGGCGCGGGACGGCGCCCGGTACGGCTTCGCGCCGGACGACGGTCCCGTCCTGCCCGACCCGCGCTCGCGCCGCCAGCCGGACGGGCCTGACGGGCTGAGCGCGGTCGTCGACCAGGGGCGGTACGCGTGGCGTACGGAGTGGGCGGGCCGCCCGCTGCCGGGCGCGGTCCTGTACGAGCTGCACGTGGGCACGTACACCCCCGAGGGCACGCTGGACGCGGCGGCCGGACGGCTGGAACACCTGGCCGAACTGGGCGTGACGCACGTCGAGTTGATGCCGCTGTGCCCGTTCCCCGGGCGCCACGGCTGGGGGTACGAGGGGGTGTCGCTGTGGGCGGTGCACGAGCCGTACGGCGGCCCCGAGGCGCTGAAGCGCTTTGTCGACCGGGCCCATGAGCTGGGTCTCGGCGTGGTGCTGGACGTCGTCCACAACCATCTGGGCCCGTCGGGCAACTACCTTCCGCGATTCGGCCCGTACTTCACCGAGACGCACCAGACGCCGTGGGGCGCGGCGGTGAACCTCGACGCGCCGGGCTCGGACGAGGTGCGCGCGTACCTGATCGAAAGCGCGCTGGCGTGGCTGCGGGACTACCGGATCGACGGGCTGCGGCTGGACGCGGTGCACGCGCTGGTGGACACGCGCGCGTGCCACTTCCTGGAGGAGCTGTCCACGGCGGTGGACGCCCTGGCGGCGGACCTGGGCCGGCCGCTGTTCCTGATCGCGGAGTCCGATCTGAACGATCCCCGGCTGGTCACCGCGCGCGCGGAGGGCGGTTTCGGGTTGCAGGCGCAGTGGAACGACGACTTCCACCACGCCGTGCACGCGGCGCTGACCGGTGAGTCGCAGGGCTACTACGCGGACTTCGCGCGCGCCCCCATGAAGGCGCTCGCCAAGACCCTGACGGGCGGGTACTTCCACGACGGCAGCTACTCCAGCTTCCGCGGCCGGCGGCACGGGCGTCCGCTGGACCGCACTCGGGTGGCCGCGCACCGGCTGCTCGGCTACAGCCAGACGCACGACCAGGTCGGCAACCGGGCCCAGGGCGACCGGCTGGCCTCGCTCGTCTCCCCCGGGCTGCTGGCGTGCGCCGCCACGCTGACGCTGACGGGGCCGTTCACGCCGATGCTGTTCATGGGCGAGGAGTGGGCGGCGGGCACGCCCTGGCAGTTCTTCACCGACCACACCGACCCCGATCTGGCCGAGGCGGTACGGCGGGGCAGGCGGCGGGAGTTCGCCGCGCACGGGTGGGCCGAGGAGGAGGTCCCGGACCCGCAGGACCCGGCGACCCGGCAGCGGTCGTGCCTGGACTGGTCGGAGCCGGAACGCGAGCCCCACGCGCGCGTGCTCGCCTGGTACCGCCGCCTCATCGCCCTGCGCCACCGGCAGCCCGACCTCACCGACCCCGACCTGTCGGACATCAAGGTGGCCTACGACGAGGAGGCCCGCTGGCTCGCCTTCCGGCGCGGCGACGTGTGCGTGGCCGTGAACCTGGCCGGGAAGCCCGCGGTGATCCCCCTGGGCACCCGCCCGGCCGAGATCCTCGCCGCGTGGGAGCCGGTGGACGGCCCCGACGCGCAGGGGGTGCTGCGGGTGCCCGCGGAGTCGTGCGTGGTGCTGGCGCAGCCGTGAGCGGGGGTGGCCGGGTACGGGTCGTACCCGGCCCGGCGTGACCGGCGAGACGCCCCTCAGAGGGTGTCGCCCGTGACGTCCTCCCGCAGGTCCGTCACCCGCTCCAGCAGGATCGGCTCCCACGCGCGGCGCAGCTCGGCGCGCAGGAGGGGCAAGGGCGTACGGGCGCGGCCGGAGAGGGTTTCGGCGAGGTGGCGGACGGAGTCGCAGCGAGCCAGCCACAGGCCGCGCAGGCAGGGGCGGGCGCCGTAGCCGGCGAGGGTCGCGGCGCGCACGGCGGCGGGGGCGCCGACCGCGCGGGCGAGCCCGGCGATGTCCTCGGCCGGGTCGCCGATGACCGCGTCGGCCCAGCCGAGCACCGCGCGCACCCTGCCGTCGGCGCTCACCACCAGGTGCGCGCCGGTGAGCCCGTGGTGGACGAGGACCGCTCCGCCGGGCTGCGCGGCGAGCTGGCCTGCGGCGGGCGGGGTGAGCTGCCGCAGTCGCGCCGCGTCGAACTCGTCCGCGTCGGCCAGGCGTTCGACGGCCTGGACGGCGGCCCGGCGCAGCGCCTCCAGCGAGCGCGGGGCGGTGCGCGGCACGCCCAGCGCCTCCGCCTGCCGCGGCGGCACCTCGCGCAGACCGGTGAGGAGCCCGGCGAGGTCGGCCTCGCCCAGGGCGGAGACCTCGTGCCGCTCCCCGGAGCCGCCGGGCACCTTGGTGTCCAGCGTGTAGGTGAGGCCCGGGGCCCACTCGCCGTGCGCGACGCTGGTCGGCACGGCGACCTGGAGGTGCGGCCGGACCAGGTCGCGCAGCCGTAGTTCGCGGCGCTGCCGGACGGCCGCGTCGGCGTCGGGGGCGAGCCGCAGCACATGGCGGGTGCCGACCCACCAGGTGACGGCGTCCTCGCCGTCGGCGACCGGCCGGACGTCGGGGCCTGCGGCGGTGCCCGCACCCTCCTTGAGCAGGGAACGGACGAGTCGGCGGACGGTGTCCGCGGTGGGTGTCGGTGCCTGGGTCATGGTCGGGGCCGTTGTCGTGTGCGGGCGTACGGGGAGGGGAGGGCGGACCGCGTCGGTCTCAGTCCACTGTCACCATCTCGCGCGGGGTGTCGTTCAGGCGGCGGCCGCCGTCCTCGGTGACGGTCACGATGTCCTCGATGCGGACGCCGAAGCGGCCGGGGAGGTAGACGCCGGGCTCCACCGAGAAGCACATGCCGGGCGCCAGGGGCTGTTCCTCGCCCTCGATCATGTACGGCGGTTCGTGGGTGGTGACGCCGATGCCGTGGCCGGTGCGGTGGATGAAGTACTCGCCGTACCCGGCGTCGGCGATGACCGCGCGGGCCGCCCGGTCGACCTCCTGGCAGGCCACACCGGGCCGCACCGCGCGGAACCCCGCCTCCTGCGCCTCACGGACGATGTCGTGGACCCGGCGCTCCTCGTCGGTGGGTTCGCCGACGTGGACCGTACGGGAGGTGTCGGAGCCGTAACCGTCCTTGAGGCCGCCGAAGTCGAGGACGATCATGTCGCCGCGTTCGATGACCCGGTCGCCCGCCTCGTGGTGCGGATTGGCGCCGTTCGGGCCGGAGGCGACGATGGTGAAGTCGACCTGCTGGTGACCGAAGCGGCGCAGCAGGCCGGCGAGGTCGGCGGCGACGTCGGACTCCCGGCGCCCGCCGAAGGGAACCTTCCGGATCTCCTCGAACGTGGCGTCTGCGGCGGCCCCCGCAGCTGCCAGGAGACGCAGTTCCGCCTCGTCCTTGACCGCGCGGAGCATGGGCAGGGCCTCGGTGAGGGACGCGTACGAGGTGCCGGGCAGCGCCTTCTGCAGGCCGAGCAGGTGCATGGCCCAGGTGTTGTCGCTGATGCCGAAGGTGCCGGTGGCGTCGAGGAGGGCGGCGGTGGCGGCGTAGGGGTCCTTGCCGTCGGTCCAGTCGCGCAGGGTCAGCGCGGGCGCGCCGGCGGCCTTCTCGGCGTCGGGCGCCTCCAGGGTGGGGACGACGAGGACGGGGTCCCGGCCGACGGCGAGGACCAGCAGGGTGAGCCGTTCGGTGACCGCGGTGGGCGCGTAGCCGGTGAGCCACGCGAGGTCGGGCCCCGGGGCGACGAGCAGCCCGGCCAGCCCGGCGTCGGCGGCGGCCCGCGCGGCGCGCTCCATGCGGGCCCGGTAGTCGTCGGCGGTGAAGGGCGCGGCCGCGCCCCTGCCCGCGGGTGTGCTGCTGCCGGTCATCCGGGCCTCCTCGGCGGGTGCGGGAACCACGGGCAGCATCCTGCCCGGACAGCGGGGGCCGCGCGAGCCGGTGCGTGGCGCTTTCACGGACGGCGGACGGGGGCGCGGCCTTGGCGGACGGGGGTCCGGCCGCGGCGGGAGATCCGGCCGCGGCGGGAGAGTGCACGGCCCTTGGCGGGAGGGTGCACGGTGGGGGCGGATGGGTGCGCGGCTGCGGCGGGTGGGTGCGCGGCTGCGGGAGGCGGGGCCTTGGCGGCGGTTCCTCGTCACGGCGGGGGTCCGCGGTGGCGGCTCAGCTGTCGAGGGCCATGCGGACGCCGAGGACGAGCAGCACCCCGCCGGAGACCTGCTCCAGCCGCCGGCGCACCCCGGCGCGGGAGAGGAAGGCCTTCATCCGGCCGACGAACCACACGTACAGGCCGTAGTAGCCGATCTCGAAGACGGCCCAGACGGCGGCGAGGCCGACCATGGCGGGCAGGTGCGGGGCGCCCTCCGGGACGAACTGCGGGAGGAAGGAGAGCGCGAAGACGGCCGCCTTGGGGTTGGCGAGGTTGAGCAGCAGTCCCGCGCGGTAGGCGGACCAGCCGCTGCGCTCGACGTCCTGCCAGACCTCGGCGGCCTCGCCGGTGTGCCGCATCCGGTGGGCCTGGCGCAGGGCCTGGACGCCGAACCAGACGAGGACGACCGCGCCGGCGACGCGCATCACGTCGTACGCCACTTCGGAGGCGGTCAGCAGGGCGGTGAGGCCGAAGGCGGCGGCCACGCCCCAGACGAAGACGCCGGTCTCGTTGCCGAGCACGGTCAGGAAGCCGGAGCGGCGGCTGCGCAGCGACTGCTTGATGATCAGCACGGTGCTCGGTCCGGGCGAGGCCGCGATCAGGGTGCAGGCGCCGAGGAAGGCGAGGAGGGTGCTCAGCATGGGGCTCATCGTCGCTCCGCGCGGCGGGGGCCGACCAGTGGTTTTCGGCGCGTGACGCGCACCGCCGCGGCCCGTACCGGCTCCTCCCCGGCGTGGTGCCCCGCGCGGTCAGGTCAGGACGCCGGGAACGATCGTGAGCCGCCGGTGGCCGCCGCCCCGGTGGCGCACCGTCAGCGTGACGCGCTCGCCGGGGCGGGCCCGGTGCACGGCCTCGACCAGGTCGGCCGCCGAGTCGACGCGGATGCCGTCGAAGGTGAGCAGGACGTCGCCGCGGACCAGGCCCGCCGCGTATCCCGGGCCGGGCATGTGGACCCCGACGACCTGGGCGCCGGACGTCCCCGCGTCCACGACCTCCAGGCCGAGGATCGCCCTGGCGGGTGACGGGGCGGGCGCGGGTGACGCGGACGCGCCGGGGCGTGCGGGCGCGGACCGCGTGCCCGGCCGCACCGGCCGCCCCGGCTCACCCCTCTGCCCCGTCTGGCCTGACTGGCCGGCCCGGTCTGCCTGGTCTGCTTGATCCGACTGGCCCGTCTGGCCCGTCTGGCCCGGTCGCTGCTGGAGTTCCGCGAGGGTCCTCACACCGATCACGGTGGCCCCGACCGTGCCGAGGCCGACCCCGGACAGCAGCAGGGCCGTCCCGGCGAACAGGCCGAGCAGCAGGGTCGTGAGCCGCCGGCCGCCCCGGCGCACCGCGTGCGGGCGCCGGACGGAGCCGGCGGGGCGGCCTGTGCCGCCGCCGGGCTCCTGACCGGGCATCGGCTTGGGACGCAGCGCACTCTGTTCCATCAATCGCCTCCGGCTGGTGCTCTACCCGGGGCACCCGCGCGCGACGTGCCACGAACGAGTGAGACTGACCGGTGGCCAGGGGCGGGAAGGTCTCGGTACTTCGCGCAGACGCCCCGCGCGGGCACCTCACACAGGCACCCCGCGCGGGCACCTCACGCGCGGACGAGCAGCGCGTCCGCGAGGCCCGCCGCCGCTCCCCTCGGCGGCCCCGCGAACACCAGTTCCGTACGGTGGACGACGCGCGGGGCGACGACGGGGACGGCGACCGCGCCCGGGACCGGGACGGCCGCCGCGCGGGGCAGCACCGTCAGCCCGTGGCCGGCGGCGGCCAGTGCCGTGAGCACGCGCAGGTCGGTGCCCTCGTAGCGCAGGGCGGGGCGGAAACCACGGCCGCCCGCGGCCGCGCGCAGCTGGGCCAGCGGCAGGCCGGCGTCGGGGGCGTCCAGCCAGCGGGCGTCGGCGAGGTCGCCGAGGCGCAGTCCGCTGCGGCCGGCCAGCGGATGGCCGGCGGGCAGCAGTACGCAGACCGGTTCCTCGCCGACGCCCTCGGTGGTCAGCGGCGCCACGTCGGGCAGCCGCAGCGGGTCGCTGGGGGCGGCCAGGCCGTCGACGAGACCCAGGTCCGCGGCGCCGGTGGCGACGGCCGCGGGGACCTCCTCGCGGGTGCGGACCCGGAGGGTGACGCCGGCGGGCGGGAGGGCGGCGAGGACGCGGGGGCCGAGCGCGGTCGGGGTGGCGGCGAGGCTCAGTCCGTGCGAGGGCGCCGCCGCGATCCGGGACACGTCCGCGCGGGCCGCGTCGAGGCGGAGCAGCAGCGGGCCCGCGTGTTCCAGGAGCCGTTGCCCGGCGGCGGTGGGGGCCACGGGGCGGCGGGTCAGCAGGGGCGCGCCGAGGTCCTGTTCGAGGGCGGCGATGTGCTGGGACACCGCGGACTGGGTGTAGCCCAGCTCCCGCGCGGCCTCGGAGAAGGAGGCGAGGCGGGCGACGGTGACGTAGGTGCGCAGGAGGTGCGGGTCCATGGGGGCCACCCTCTCATCAGCGATGCTTATCGAGAGTGCAGAGATCATCGTTGGACGTGAACGAGCGGCCGCGCGGAGGATGAACGCCATGACACCGACCGCAGCCCGCCCCGCATCACACATCGCATCTCACATCGCGCCGCACCCCGCCCCTCATCCCGCGTCTGGCACCTCGGCTCGCCCCGTGCGGGTCGCCCTGGTCGGCGACCGCACGCCCAACGTCGTCTCGCACGCCCGCGTTCCGCGGCTGCTCGACGCGCTCGCCGCGCGTGACCGGCTCGTCCTCGACCCGTACTGGATCCCCTCCGGGGACGCCGAGGCCGACGGCGCGCTGCGCGGGTTCGACGCCGTGTGGGTGGTGCCCGGCAGCCCGTACCGCAGCGAGGCGGGCGTGCTCGCCGCGATCCGCACCGCGCGGGAGGAGGGCATCCCGTTCCTCGGCACGTGCGGCGGCTTCCAGCACGCGCTGCTGGAGTTCGCCCGCGCGGTGTGCGGCCTGACCGGGGTCGCGCACGCCGAGAACGACCCCGGCGCCGATGACTTCCTGATCGAGCCGCTGGCCTGCTCGCTGGCCGGCCACGAGGCCGTCGTACGGCTGGAGCCGGGCTCCCTGATCCACTCCCTCCTCGGCTCGGAGCGCACGGTCGAGCGCTACTCCTGCAACTACGGCCCCTCCCGGCACCTGGACACGCTGCGCGCGCACGGGCTGCGCTTCTCCGGCCGGGACGACGGCGGCGCCGTCCGCATCGCCGAACTTCCGGGGCACCCCTTCTTCGTCGCCACGCTGTTCCAGCCGGAGCTGTCCGGCGACGGCTCGCAGCCGCACCCGGTGATACGGGCGCTGGCGCGGGCCGCGGCCTGGCACGCCGCCGCGCGGGAGGCACGTCAGCCGGTCTGACCCGCGCGCCCCACCCGCGCGCCGCCCCAGTGGCCGTCCGCGGGGCGGCACGCGGTCGTCCGTGGCCTCAGCCCGTGTGGCCCTCGCCGTGGCCGCCGTGGGCCCCGCCGTGGTCGAACCTCAGCGCCTCGGGCGGCATGACCACGAAGGGCCGCATCATGCCCATGTCCTCGTGTTCGAGGAGGTGGCAGTGGTACATGAAGCGGCCGTACGCCCCGTCGAAGCGGCCCATGACGCGCAGCATCTGGTCCCCCGGCACCCGGAACGTGTCCTTGTACCCGCGTTCGTTGGGGGCGAGGGGGATGCGGGTGCGCGCGTCGTAGCGGATCGGGCTGCGGGTGCCGCCGATCTCCGGGTCGAAGCCCGAGACGTCGTAGGCGTCGCGGCCCAGGAGCTGGAAGTCGGCCAGGTCGATGTGCACTCCGTACGAGAACGTTCGGAGACGGCGCAGGGAAGGGGTGCGTCCGCTTCCTCTGTACCACCGGAGCCGTTGTCAGTGGCGGCTGTTACGTTCTGCGACATGACCGAGCACGCGCTGCGGCAGCGGCAACAGGACCGCCGGCTGGCCGCCCTGGCCGCCCCTGTGGGAGCCGGTGCTGGCGCGGGGCCGCGCCGATCTGGCACTGCTGCGGGACGGCGGCCCGGACGCCTCGGATGTGCTGCGGGCCGTGGCGGCGGATCCGGTGCGGCGCCGGCTGGTGCTGCGCGCCGCGCAGTTCGACCGCGCGGAGGGTGATCCGCCGCTGCTGCGGGCGGAGGCGCGGGCGTCGATGACGGACGAACTGCGGCTGGCGGCCGTCCTGGTGGGGCTGCGCGGGGACCCCGGGGACGTGCCGCTGCTGCACGCGGTGCGCGAGACGGACTTCGACACCCGTTGCGGTCTCGGCGACATCCCCGCGCTCGACGCGGACGGGGCGGAACTGCGCGCGTGGGCACGGCGGACGGACGAGGCGCTGTTCGGCACGGACCCCACCGAGGAGCCGCTGTCGACATGGACGGAGCCGGCGCGGGACCAGGGGCTGACCACGCTCGCCCGGGTGGCCCTGATCCGCCGGCTCGACGCGATCGAGCTGAACCAGAGCCTGCTGCGGTCGCCGGGTGACCCGACGCGACCGGACCCCTCGCCGCTGCGGGGGATCGCCCACGAGCTGGAGGAACTCGGCGACCTCGGCCAGGCGTCGCGCGCCCGGCGCCAGTACGCCGCCCTCCAGGACACCGGGTGGGACCGCGCGTCGGCCCGTCTCCGCCAGGCCGCGCTGGAGCGCCGTACGGGCCGGCTCGGCCGGGCGGTGCGGTCCCTGGCCTCGGTCAGGGACGCCCTGGCGGACGCCGAGAGCGTTTCAGGGCACAGCCGGCGGCGGGTGGACCTCGGCCTGTTCGTCGCCCGGGAGCACTGCACACTGAACGGCGCCCTGGCCGACGCGGACCGGCCGGAGGAGGCCCGCGCCCTGCTCGCGCTCGCGGAGGAGATACGCGGCGGGCTCCCGGAGGCCGCCGCCCACGGCGTGGGCCAGCTCGCCGCGGCGACGGCTGCGAGAGTTGGGGCGATCAGCTGACCCACGCGGGGACGGGCACCGCCGGCGCGCGGTCCGGGAGGAAGCCGTGGGCCCGGCCGGCCAGCCAGTCGGCTTTGTAGCGGTCCACCGCGCGATGCCAGTTCAGGATGCCGGCCATCCAGTTCCGCAGCGCGTTCACATAGCTCTCCAGCCCGGCGCGGGCCTCGTCGGACAGGTCGAAGTCCTCGTGGACGACAGGCAGTTCCGTCGCCACCACGTGCTCGAACTGCTCCATGCGCTGGTTCATCAGGTCGGCGACGATGCCGAGGGCGGTCGGGTAGTCGATGCCGAAGAAGTTCTGCACGACCAGGATCGCATTGTGGATCTCCCCCTCGTACTCGATCTCCTTCTGGTACGAGAAGACGTCGTTGAGGAGGCAGGCGAAGTCGACGGCCGCGTTCTCCATGGAGCGCACCGGGCCGCTGCGGTAGACCTCCGGCGGGACCGAGGGACCGTGGCCCATGCGGCACAGGTTCATCGTCATGTCGGAGCCGAAGGTGGCGCGGCGCATCTCCAGGTAGTCGACGGGGTCGGGAATGCGGTTCTGGATCTGGTTCGCCAGCTCCCACAGCCAGCTCTCCGTCATCACGTTCACGGAGTTCTTCAGGACGCGGCGGGCGTCCTCGTCCATCCCCGCGGTGGTGCGCCGCCACAGGTCGCTCAGGGCGCGCTCCATGCCGTTCACCGGGACGACCGGCGTCTCGCCGGCCAGCGGCATGCAGGCCGCCAGGCGTTCGGTGGTCAGGCGCGCGGCGGCGAGGTCGCGGCGGTGCCCGAAGACCAGCGGGTAGTAGTCGTCGCCGTAGGTGCCCCAGGCCAGCCACTGGGCGCTGAGGTCGAGCGCCTCGTCGGAGCCGTCCGGGTCGAGCCCGGCGGAGCACAGCGGCAGGTCGTAGGCGTGCAGCTTGTCCTCGTCCCAGACGCCCTCGCTGAGGATGCCCATCCGGTGCGCCCAGGGCAGCAGGCGCGCGCGGGCGCCGTCGAGGCCGGGGTTGAGGCGCAGCGGGAACGGCATGCGGATGTCGGGGATGCGGGACGGGCCGACCTTCTGGTACGGCCGGTGGGTGTAGGCGCGCAGCCGCTCCGCCCCGGCCGAGGCGAGCAGGCCGCGGATGTCGGTGCCGGAGGTGCCGAGCACGCCGAGGACCTGCCCGGGGCCGGTCGCGGTGGCGTTCTCGTTCATGTAGCGGCTGGAGCGCATGTGCCACTCGTGGCCGCCGGACTGCCAGTCCTGGAGTCCCTTGGTGTACGCGGCCACCGCGGCGACCTCGGCCGGGGTGAGCCCCTTCTCCAGGGCCAGCGCGGGCACTTCGGTGAGCGCGGTGTGCTCGAACTGGTGGAGCCGGGAGGTGAGGACGTCGTTGACGGTGTCGGCGGCCTCCTGGGTGGTGCAGCCGAAGAAGGTCTCCAGGACGAGCACGCCGTTGCTGTTCTCGCCCTCGTCCTCGACCTCCCGCTGGTAGGAGAACAGGTCGTTGCGCAGGTGCACGGCGTCCGAGAAGGTCTCCATCAGCACCCGCAGCGGGCGGGATCCGGCGACGGAGGCGGGCACCTCGGCGGTCGCGCACTCCACCAGACCCGCCGACCAGGGGGCGCCGCCGACCTTGCGGCGCATCTCGATGTACTCGACGGGGTTGGCGATCCGCCCCTCGTTGATGTTGGACAGCTCCCACAGGGACTCGTTGAGCAGGTGCTCGGTGGCGACGGCGAACCGGTGCCGCCAGTCGGCCGACATGGACGGCACCGTGCGGGCCCACAGGTCGGCGAGGCCCGCCTCGACCGGGTTCTGCGGCGCGGGCACGGGGGCGGCCGGGTCCAGGGGCATGAACAGCGGCAGCCGGTCCAGGTAGGCCTTGCCGCCGGCGCGGTCCTGGCTGCGCTTGAACGTCTCCAGGAAGTGGTCGTCGAAGAAGAACACCCACACGTACCAGTCGGTGATGAGCGAGAGGGCGTCCGCGTCGCAGTCGGGGTGGGTGTAGGCGCAGAGCAGTCCGTAGTCGTGCGCGTCGAGGTCGGCCTGCTCCCAGATCCCGGAGCCCTCCAGCATGCCCATCTCACGCGCCCACACCGTCGAGTGGGCGCGCGCCTCGTCGAGATGCGGGTTCAGCCGCGCGGGATACGGCATGTAGAAGTGCGGGAGTTCGAAGGGCTGCGTCATGGCCGGGCCCTACCCCCGCCCCCGGCGGGGTATCCGCGCGGCCGCACATGATCACACCATCGCGTGAATAGCGCCCGGTCCGGGAGCGCGGGCGGGAGCGGGTCCGTTCCTCCCGTGTACGCACTCGTGTTCCTCGCTCGTGCGCACTCTTGCCGCCCCTTCGACCTCCCGCCACGGTGGTGCCCATGACGTCCTTCGAGCTCCCCCACGAACTGCACGGCGACGGGGCCCACAAGGTGTTCGCCGTGCACGGTTGGTTCGCCGACCGCTCCGCGTACGCGCCGGTGCTGCCGGACCTGGACCGGACGGCGTTCCAGTACGCGCTGGTCGACCTGCGCGGCTACGGCGAGGCCCGCGACGCCCCGGGCGAGTACACGACCCGGGAGGCCGCCGTGGACCTGGTGGAGCTGGCCGGCCGGCTGGGCTGGGAGCGGTTCTCGGTGGTGGGGCACTCGATGGGCGGCGCGGTCGCCCAGCGGCTGCTCGCCGTCGCCCCGCACCGCATACACCGGATCGTGGGCGTCTCACCGGTGCCGGCCTCGGGGCTGGCGCTGCCGCCGGAGCAGTGGGAGTTGTTCGCCGACGCCGCGCACCGGCCGGAGAACCGGCGGGCCATCATCGACATCACCACGGGCGGGCGCCGCCCCGCCGCCTGGCTGGACCGGATGGTCGCGCGCTCGCTGGCGTGCAGCGACCCGAAGGCGTTCCGCGCCTGGCTGGACTCCTGGGCGCGGGACGACTTCCACGACCGTGTCGAGGGTGCGACGGTCCCGGCGCTCGCGATCGCCGGGGCGCTCGACCCCGCGCTGTCGGCGGACCTGCTCCGGCAGACCTGGTTGGCCTGGTATCCGCGCGCCGAAGTGCGGGAACTGCCCTGCGCGGGGCACTACGCGATGGACGAGACGCCGCTGGAGCTGATCCGGGTGGTGGAGGACTTCCTGCGGGCGGACGGCACCGGCTCCGGCACCGGCCCCGAGGGCGGGCCCGCATGACCCCGTCCGACGCGCCGCCCCCGTGCCGCCCGCGTCCGGCGTCCTCGGCCCCCGCCCCCGGCAGTGCGCCGCCGCCGTGCCCCGCGACGCCTACCGCACTCCGCGCGGCCGTCGCCGGGGAGGCGATACGCGCGTTGCCGGTGCCGCGGACCGGCGGGCCGCCGCGCCGCCGAGCCGGCCTGGTGCCGGACTTCGTCAACGGCGGATCGCTGCCGGTGCGGATCGTCCCGTGACGGTCGCGCCCGCCGCGTTCACCGTCCGACCTGGATCAGCGCGTGGGTGCCGGCGGTGCGCCAGTGGTCTCCCTCGGCGGCGGTCAGCGTGGCCTCGGTGGCGGCGTCGAGGCCGCAGACGACCTCCGACTTCAGGGTGCGCAGGGCGGCGACGGGTCCGGGGAAGTAGGCCGTGAGGTCGGCGAAGGGGGTGGTCGGGGGCCAGCGCCGGTCGCCCACCAGGCGGCGGTAGTTGAGGTCGCCCTTGACCACGGTCAGGGTGGCGGCGGCGAACTCGGCGCGCAGGTCGTCCGGCATCTCGGCGTAGGGCAGCGGGGCGGCGGAGAAGCGGTGGGCGCGGACGGTGAGCCGGCCGTCGGTCATCGCCGTCCACAGGCGCCGCCCGTAGGCCGCGGCCGCGCCGGGCGCCGAGGTCAGCCGGCGCAGGGCGTCGAGGACGTCGGCGGTGGTGGCGTCGGAGACGTAGTACGGGTAGGGCTTGACGTGCAGGACGGCCCGGGCGACGCGGCCCCGGTCGAGGAGGTCGGCGATGAGCAGGAGGTCGGGGATGAGTTCGCGGCCCGCGTTGTCGGCGACGAGGCAGAGGGTGCCCGTGCCGGAGGGCGGGAGCAGTGACCAGAGGACGTCGCTGTCGTCGGCGAGCAGGCCGGGGGCGGCGTCCCGGGTGTCGGCGCCCTCGGCGGAGAGGCGGAAGCCGAGGTCGGCGCGGTTGCCCCAGAGGGAGCCGTGGAGCAGGGCGCGGCTGCGTTCGTCGGCGGGGCGGCCCGCGAGGGCGTCGAGGGCGGCCAGTTCCTCGTCGGTTCCGGGTGCGTCGAGTTCGGCGAGCTTGGCCGGGCGGAAGGGGTCGATGCCGTGCCAGGGGCCGGGGGTGAAGTAGCCGGTGGCTTGCAGGAGGAGCCGGTAGAAGTAGCTCTCGGACCACAGCCAGGGGAGGTCGAACCAGGACTGTCCGGTGTGGGTGTTGAGTCCCCAGTCCCGCCAGCGGCTCAGGTCCGGGGCGTCGGTGGGGAGGGGTGCGACGACGCCGTGGGTGCACTGGGCGAGCAGGGCGTCGAGGGCGCGGCGCCGGTCGGGGTCGTACGGGGTGGACTCCCGTACCTGCCGGATGATCGCGGGGTGGCGCTCGGCCAGCACACCGTGGGGGAACGAGCCGGTCCGGTCGGCGCGGAGCACGGGCGGCGCGGGGGCGGTGTCGGGCATGCGGCTCACCGTATCGCGCGGGGTGCCGGGGGTGCGGGGGCGCGGCGTGCGCTCGCTCGACGCGTCCGGGAAGAACGGGGCTCGCCGCTCGCACGGCTCCGGTCTCGCGCTGCTGCCGTACGTCTCACACCGTTCTGGTCTCGCGCTCGAGTTGGGCGACCAGGCTGAGGTAGCGCGGGCGGCGGGTCACCGGCACGAGGCCGCGGACCAGGACGTACCACATCTCGGCGACCCTGCGGGGCAGGCGCACGTACGGTTCGAGGGTGCGGCCCATGACGCGGGTGCCGACGAAGAAGCCGACGAGGGAGTGGGCGACGGCGTCTATGTCGATGTCCGGATGGACGTCGCACTCCTTGACCGCGCCCGCGAGTTTGCGGGAGGCGATCTCCAGCCACTCGGTGAACGGGTGCGGCAGCGGCGGCCGTACGCCCACGCCCGCGGTGGCCAGGCGCAGTCCGGCGCGGGCGACCGGCCCCTCGACGGCGAGCCGGGCGATGCCGAAGGTGATGCGCATCAGGGCTTCGAGCGAGGAGCAGTTGCGATCGTCCACCTCGCGGGCCAGCCGGCGCGAGGCCTGGGACTGGATCTCCATGATGGCGTGGGCCAGGTCTTCCTTGGCCGCGAAGTGGAAGTAGAGGGCGCCCTTGGTGACGTGGGCGTGCTCGACGATGTCGCTGAGGCTGGTCGATTCGTAGCCGTGCCGGTCGAACAGGTCGGCGGCGGCCGCGATAATCGTCGCCCGGGTCTGTTCGGCGCGTAACTGCCTCGCCATCGTCTCGACTCTCCTGGCTGAAAAGAACGGGCCACGCCGTTTGTTACTTACGGGGTGTACACGATAACTCACAGGCCGCTGGCATGTGCCGGACCGTCGGTTTCCGCACCGCCTCCCCACGGACGAGTTGACGCAGTTCATCGTAGCTCCAGCCAGGGGCGATGCAGGAGGGCATGGACGGGCAGATTCCGAACCGACGGCTCGGCATATGACAAAGTCGCCCTCGAAAAAACCGGATGAGCGGTTCTTTTCAAACGGCAACCACAGAAGAGAACAAGAAAAAAGGCGGGCCGAACGGTGCCCATCCGCACCGTCCGGCCCGCCCGCTCGGGGAGGTTGTTCAGTTCTCGGTCAGAACGTCAGCTTCCAGCTGTTGAGGCGGCCGGTGTCCTGCGCGGCCACATCCTGCACGCGCAGCTTCCAGGTGCCGTTGGCGACCTCGCCGGAGGCGTTCACCGTGTAGGTGGTCAGGACGTTGTCGGCGGAGTCCGAGGAGCTGGAGGACTTCAGCCGGTAGGCGGTGCCGTCCGGCGCCACCAGGTCGATGACCAGGTCACCGCGGTAGGTGTGGGTGATGTCCACGCCCACCTGGAGGGCGGAGGGGGCGTTGCCGCTGCGGCCGGTGACGGTGATCGGGGACTCGACCGCCGAGCCGGCGTCCGGGATGTTCACCGCGGTGGTGCTGGTGAAGGTGGTGCCGCCGGTGGATCCGCCGGAGCCGGTCACCGCCTGCACGGTCTTGGTGGCGTCGGCGAGACCCGCGCCGCAGCCGCCGGAGCAGGCGCCGGGCAGCGGACGGGCGTTGGCCTTGATCGCCGACTCGATCTGGGCCGGGGTGAGGGCGGAGTTGGCCGACTTCATCAGCGCGGCGAGGCCCGCGACGTGCGGGGTGGCCATGCTGGTGCCCTGGTAGAAGGCGTACGACTCGGTCGACGGCGTCTTGGTGCCGGAGTTCAGCGTGGAGTAGATGCCGTTCGCGGTGCCGGTGCTGGTCTGGCCGCCGGGCGCCGAGATGTCGATCAGGGAGCCGTAGTTGGAGTAGGAGGCCTTCGCGCCGGTGCGGTTGGTCGCGGCGACCGAGATCACGTTGTTGCAGTTGCCCGGCGAGTGGTTGGCCACGTTCTCGTTGTCGTTGCCCGACGCGACGACCACCGTGGTGCCGCGGCCGACGGCCGCGTTGATGGCGTTCTGGGTGGCGCTGGTGCAGGCACCGTCGCCGCCGAGGCTCATGTTGATGACCTTGGCGACGTTGGTGTTGGCGGGCACGCCGGAGACGGTGCCGCCGGACGCCCAGGTGATGGCGTCGATGATGTCGGAGTCGTAGCCACCGCACTTGCCGAGGACGCGGATCGGGGAGATCTTCGCGCCGTAGGCGATGCCCGCCATGCCCTTGGCGTTGTTGGTCACCGCGGCGATGGTGCCGGCGACGTGAGTGCCGTGCCAGGAGGAGTTGGAGGCGGGGACGCCCGCGCCGCACTCGCCCGCGGCGTACCAGTCGCCGGGGTCGGCGGGGTCGCTGTCGCGGCCGTTGCCGTCGACGGCGACGGCGGTGTCGGCGATGAAGTCGTAGCCGCCGACGATGTTCGCGGCGAGGTCGGAGTGGGCGACGTAGCCGGTGTCGATGACGGCGACGGTGACGCCGGTGCCGGTGGTGGTGTTCCAGGCGCCGGGCACGTTCATGCCGGCGGTGGTCTCGAAGAGGTCCCACTGCTTGGCGTAGTCGGTGTCGTTCGGGGTGGCCTGCGGCTTGTTCAGGCGGTCCGGGACGACGTAGGCGACCTGCGGGTCGGCCTGGTACTCGGCGATGACGTCGGCGACGTCCGCCTTCGTCAGGTCGTCGCCGAGGTCGACGAGGGCGGCGCCGGTGCCGAGGCGGCGCTGGAAGTCCAGCTTCTCGCCGGCCTCCTTGCCCTTGGCGACGGCGTCGGCCTCGGCGGCCTTGTTCGACTTGGCCTCGGAGGCGCCGGACTCGTAGCCGACGATGAGGCGTTCGGCGACGACGCCGGGGGCGGCCTCGGTGCGGGTGGCGAGGTCGGCGGCGGCCTGCGGGGAGGAGGCCTGGGGAGCGGGCGCGGGGTCCTGGGCGGCGGCGACCGAGGTGGTGCCAGCCGTGATCAGCGCCGCGGAGAGGGCGGCGGCGGATATCAGCTTGCGTCGCAGGGACGGGGAAGTACGCAAGGGCGTGCCTTTCGCGTGCCGGACTCCGGGCAGCTCGGAGCGGCGATCGGGCGCTTCGTCGTCGAAGCGGAGGGGGGCTTACCGAAAAGCGAGCGCGGTGGCCGGCCAGGCGCGAAGTGCGTCAGCTGTGCAAGGGGTTACCTGTGGGTCAGCTGTGCTCGAACGATAGGCAAAGAGAAGGTCACAGGGATACAGGGGAAACCCTCGATCCGGCCGGAAACCCACCCTCGCCGTCCACGAGTTGCCCCCTTGTGACCGGCTTTGACCGCTACAGCTCCGCCAAGGTCGTCAGCAGCTCCTGTGCCCGCTCCAGGTCGGGCGTCAGGGGCCGGTCCTCGGTGCCGGCGGGCAGCGCCGCGGCGGCGACCGCGAGGACCGGCAGGCGGGGCGGGGAGGGGTGCAGCCGGAGGGCTCGTACGGCGGTGACCAGCTCACAGGCCAGGACGGTGCGGTAGGCGTCGACGGCGCGCAGGGTCTGGCGAGCGGCCTGGGAGGCGAAGCTCGCGGCCTCCTCCAGGCCGTGGGAGAGGACGGCGTGTCCGGCGGAGGCGGGGGTGGCGCTGGCACGCAGCTCGGCGAGGGCGGAGCCGGCCGTGTACTCGAGGATCATCGTGCCGGAGCTGCCCGCCGGGCCGGTGGCGAGGAACGCGGGCAGGCCGGTGAGGTCCGGGCGGCCGAGCGCGGTGAGCCGGGCGGCGGAGAGCTGGGCGGTCTGCAGCAGGGCGAGGTTCAGCGCGTCCAGGGCGAGGGCGAGCGGGGCGGCGTAGAAGCCGCCGTGGTGGTAGGCGGCGGTGCCGTCGGGGGCGATGAGCGGGTTCTCCGTCGGGCAGTTGATCTCCGTCTCGACGATCCGGCGCAGCGCGTCCGCCGCGTCCAGCGTGGGCCCGTGCACCTGGGGGAACGCCCGGAAACCGTACGGGTCCTGAATACGGCGCCCCGAGCCGGCCGGCCGCTTGGGCAGCCCGAGCAGCCGCCGCACCTCGGCGGCCGCGTGCGCCGCACCGGGGTAGGGGCGCAGCGCGTGCACCGGCGCGGCGTAGGTCTCCGGCGACCCGGACACCGCGGCGAGCGACAGCGCCGCCACGGCGTGCGTGGCCCGCAGCAGGACGCCGAGCGCGTGCGAGGCGAGCGCCGCCTGCCCGAGCACGAGCGCGTTGCTGCTGAGCAGGGCCAGCGCGTCACCGGGGCGGAGAGGGACGGGGGTGGGGGTGGGCGCGGGGGCGGTTGCGGGGGCCGTCCCAGGGGCGGGCGTCAAGCCGGAGTCGCGCCGGGGTTCGGGAACCGGGGCGGGGGCGAAAGCGGGAGAGGGATCGCCGCCGGGGACGGGGACGGGGACGCGGTCGGGGGTGGGAGGGGTGCGGGGGGTGGGGAAGTGCGGGGTCGGGGCGGGCAGCCAGGGGCGTTCGCCGAGGAGGGTGAGGCCGGTCGCCGCGAGGGCGGTGAGGTCGCCGGTGCCGAGGCCGCCGTATTCCGGGACCGCGGGGACGCGGCCGAGGCGCAGTGCCTCCACGAGGGCGTGGACGATGTCGGGGTGGATGCCGGAGCCGCCGGCCAGGAGCTGGTTGGCGCGGACGGCGAGCATCGCGCGGACCTGGCGGGCGGGCAGCAGGGCACCGGCGCCGCCCGCGTGGCTGCGCAGCAGACGCAGCCCGTGGTCCGCCTCGTCGTCCGGCCCGACCGGGACGGAGCGGTGCGCGCCGACGCCGGTGGCGCGCCCGTAGAGCCGGCCCGCGGCGGCGAGCCGCTGGGCCGCCCGCCAGGAGCGCCGGACCCGCTCCAGGGCGGTGGCCGGCACGTCCGGCACGGCCGCGCCGTCGGCGAGCCGGACCACGTCCTCGACGGTCAGTCCGGCACCGTCGAGGACGACGCCGGCCCGCGCGGGCGGCTCCGCCGGGTCGGGCCGCAGCGGCGGATCGTCCGTGGTGGTGCTCATCGGCGGGCGGTCGGTCAGTCGAGGCCGACCGACTTCAGCCAGCCCCGCGCCACGTCGAGCGGGTCCTTGTTCTCCAGCTGCACCTGGGTGTCGAGGTCGAGCAGCGTCTTGGTGTCGAGCTTGGCGGAGACGGCGTTGAGGGTGTCGACGCCCTTCTGGGAGAGGCCGCTCTTGTGGACCAGCGGGGTGACGTTGGCGAAGCCGAAGAGGTTCTTCGGGTCGCGCAGGACGACGAACTTCTCCTTGGTGATGGTCGGGTCGGTGGTGAAGATGTCCGCGGCCTGCACGGTGTTCTTCGCCAGCGCGGCCTGGGTCAGCGGCCCTCCGGCGTCCAGCGCCTTGAAGGACTTGAACTTCAGGCCGTACTCCTTCTCCAGTCCGACCAGCCCCTGGTGCCGCGTCTGGAACTCGGGCGAGCCGCCGATGACCAGGTCCGGCGCGATGTCCTTGAGGTCGGCGAGCGTCGACTCGGCGCTCAGGCCGTACTTCTCGGCCGTCTCGGCGTTGACCGAGACGGAGTCCTTGTCCTCGGCCGGCGCCGACTCCAGGAGCGTCAGCTTGGAGTCGAGCTTGGTCTTGACGGCGGCGTTCACCGACTCGGCGGACTTCTGCTCGGCGTCGGGGTCGAGGTAGGCGAGCAGGGAGCCGTTGTACTCCGGCAGGACGGTGATCGAGCCGTTCTTCAGCAGGCCGTAGGTGGTCTCGCGGCTGCCGATGTTGGGCTTGTAGGTGACCTTGATGCCCTTGGCCTTCAGGGCCTCGCCGTAGATGTCGGCGAGGAGGATGCTCTCGGCGAAGTTGTTGGAGCCGACGACGACGGTGCCGCCGTCCGCCTTGTCCTC
The DNA here is from genome assembly GCF_011193355.1 of Streptomyces sp. JB150. Lineage (GTDB taxonomy): Bacteria > Actinomycetota > Actinomycetes > Streptomycetales > Streptomycetaceae > Streptomyces. The sequence continues at coordinate 5,966,887 of NZ_CP049780.1, read as the reverse complement.
CGCGAGCGGGTTGTCGGACCCGTCCTCGGACGAGCCGCAGCCCGCCAGCAGTGCCGTCGCCGCGGCGAGTGCGACGGCGGCCGCGCCGCGGTGTCTCCTGCTGGACCGGCTGCTGTTCACGCTGCTGCTCTTCACGGTAGAAGTCACGGTTTCCCGTTCCGGGCTGAGGGAGTGGTGGCGTTGCGCTGCCGTCGATCCAATCCAGCGCCTTCTCGGTCAGTCAAGGGTCGCCTGATCACAATCGCCTTCGACAAGTGGTCGATCGACCCCCCACAACCGGCAAGTTGTGTAGGAAAAGCGAACGAACTCCCGCCGAAACAGAGCGGGTTGTAACGGATTCTTGACGTGCAGTCGCCGGTGATCGCCTCAAGAAGCGGTAGTCTCCCCGGAGTTGACACCCGTCACACAGGTCCACGTCGATCACACATGTCGATCACGCACGTCGATCACGCACGTCGATCACACATGTTGATCACGCACGTCGATCAGAAACGGTCATGGAGGAGGCCCGATGTCCACCCAGGAGGCGGGGATCAGGGGCTTCGCCGACCGGTGGCCGTTCCGCCGCAAGCTCAACGTCCTCGTCGGCGTGCCGCTCGCGGGACTCGCCGCCGTACTCGTCTACCTCATCGCCGACCAGGTCGAACGGGCCCGGGACGCGGCGAGCGCGGCCCGGCTGGTCCGGGACAGCGCCCAGGTGGCGGCCCTGGTCGACCGGGTGGAGGCCGAGCACCAGCAGGCCATTCTGCTGTCCGTACGCCACGAGGCGTCCGGCCCCGGCACCCAGCCTTCGGCGGAGGGCTACCAGGAGGCGCAGGACGCCGTCGACGCACAGGTCGAGAAGGTGCGCGACACCTTCGGCGACCGGCTGCCGGACACCGAGGACCGGGCCCTGCGCGAGATCAGCGGCCTGGACAGCCTGCGCGCCACCATCGAGCAGGGCTACCTGCCCGCCGACAACATCGACCCGGCGTACACCGGCGTCGCCAAGGCCCTGATCGACGGGCTCGGCCTGGACCGCAACACCCCCCTCTCCACCACCTTCACCGGTCATCTGCTGGACTCCCTGCTGCGCGCGGACGCCGCCCACAGCTCCTTCGAGACCAGCGTGTTCTCCGCGTCGACCGGCGACTCCAACGCACTGATCGAGTTCGTCAACGCGGTCGGCGCCCACGAGCTGTACGAGCACCAGGCCGACCGCTTCGGCCGGTTCGCCACCGAGGCGCAGGCGGCGGAGCTGCGCGGCATCGAGCACAGCCCGGCGCAGGCCGTCATCGGCCGGCAGTTCGCCGAACTCCAGATCGACCCGAGCAACCTCCAGGCGGGCACGCCGGAGCGGATCCGGGAGAAGTTCAACGAGGCGCTGGCCGCCTATCCCGCCTACCGCGACCAGTCCGCGACCCGGCTGGAGATCACCGCCTCGCTCATCGGCCAGATCGCCGACCGCGCCGAGGAGGCCTCCGCTGACGCCTGGTGGAACGCCGGCTGGCTGCTGGGCCTCGCCCTGCTCGGCTTCGCGCTGTGGCTGGCCTTCGCGGTGGCGGTACGGCGTTCCGTGGTACGGCCCGTGCAGGCGCTGACCGGTGCCGCCCGCACCGTCGCCGACGTCGCCGGACGCGAACTCGCCCGGGTCGCAGACGACGACGCCGAGGACGACGCGCCGCTGCGGCTGAGTGAGGTGCCGGTGACGGCGCGGGACGAGATCGGCGAGCTGGCCGAGGCGTTCAACCACGTGCAGACCACCGCCGCGGCGCTGCTGGAGCGGCAGGTGCTCAGCCGGCGCAACGTCGCCGAGATGTTCGGCAACGTGGGCCGCCGGGTGAGCAACCTGACTACCCGTCAGCTGGCGTTGATCGACGCCGTCGAGCGCGGCGAGACCGACCCCGCGCTGCTGGAGCGGCTCTACCGCATCGACCACATCGCGGTCCGGCTGCGCCGCAACGCCGACAGCCTGATGCTGCTGGCGGGCATCCACGAGACCGCGCTCGACACGGGCCCCACCGAACTCACCAACGTCGTACGGGCCGCGCTCGGGCAGATCGAGGGCTACCAGCGCGTGGAGCTGCACGCGGGGACCGAGGTCATGGTGGAGCCCGACGCGGTCGGCGACCTGACCCTGATGGTCGCCGAACTCCTGGAGAACGCCGTGTCGTTCTCGCCCGCCGGCAGCGCCGTCGAGGTGACCGTGCAGGGCGGGGCGGACGGAGCGACGGTCGTGGTCGCCGACCACGGTCTCGGCATGAGCGCGGAGCGGCTGGCCGAGGAGAACGCCCGGCTGATCCGCCGTGAACGGCTCGACCTCGTGCCGACAAAGGTGCTCGGCCTGTTCGTGGTGGGCACGCTCGCGCGCCGCTGGGACATCGGGGTCACGCTGTCCCGCACCCCCGGCGGCGGTGTCACGGCCGAGGTCACCCTGCCGTCGGCCCTCCTGCTGCCGCCGACGGCTCCGGCGCCCCGGACCCCCGGCGCGCTCCCGCCGGCGGCCGGCCAGGCCCAGGCCCCGGCCCAGGACCCGTCCAGGACCCTGGCCCCAACTCCGAACCCGGCCGAGCGCGTCCGCCGTACGGAGGCCACGCCCGTCGGCGGGGACCGTCAGTCCGCCGTACGGCCCGGAACCCCGGGCAGCCCGGACGGCGCCGCTGCCCCCGCCTCCGCCTCCGCCTCCGCTCCCGTCCCCGCCGACGGAGCGGGGCGGCGGGAAACCACCCCCGACACCGAACCTCCGGGCACCCGGGCTCCCGACATCGCATCTCCCGGCGCCACACCTCCCGGCACAGGACATCCCGGCACTTCCGCGCCGCTCCCCCGGCGCCTCCCTAGGCGGGAACCCGGCTCCGGTTCCCCCGGTGACGCGCCGCTCATCCCGCGGGCCCGCACGGAGGCCGACCCGGCGGCGGGCGGTGGGCCGCGGCCGCTGCGGCGGCGGGTCCGGGGCGCGACGCTGCGCACGACGCTGGGCCCGGACGCCGAGCGGTTCGCCGCGCGGCAGGCGGCGCTGCCCCCGGCCGACGCGGAGGCGGTGCGCGACGCGCTGGAGGAGTTCGAGGCGGCCGTCGAACGCGCCCACCGCGACAGCAACGGCACCGGCATCCCCCGCCCGGACCTCCCGCGCACCGCGCCCGGGTCCGACGCCCGGCACACCCATGACCAGCCCCCGACCAACCCCTCGGAAGGAGCGGAGAGTTGAGCACGCAGACAGGTGGCACTCCCGCCGGAGACACCGCACCGGACGACCTGCGGGCCGCGGCAGCCGACTTCACCTGGCTGCTCAACCGTTTCGCGACCGAGACCGCCGGTGTCGTGGACGCCATCGCGGTGTCCTCGGACGGACTGCTCATCGCGGTGGCGCAGTTGCGGGAGCGTGCCCACTCGGAGCGGCTGGCGGCGATCGTCTCCGGCCTGACCAGCCTGGCAGCCGGCGCCTCCGGCAACTACGGCCTGGGCGCGCTGAACAAGGTCATCATCGATCTGGAGGGCGGCCACGTCCTGGTCTCCGCGATCGGCAGCGGCGCCGTGCTCGGCGTGGTCGCCGACAAGGAGGCCAAGCTGGGCAACATCGCGTACGAGATGACGCTGTTCGCCAACCGCGCCGGTGCCGCGCTCAGTCCCCAGCTGGTGCTGGAGCTGAAGAACAGCGTCGGCGCCGCGCCGGCGGGCTGATGGCGGACGGCGTCCCTCCGCACCCGCTCCCGGAGCCCGAGCCCGGACCCGAGCCCGTCGGTCCCGTCCCCGCCATCCGCCCGTTCCTGCTGACCGCGGGCCGGGTGGCGGGGGCCGGCGAGGCCGCGGCCGGGCGGCCGATGCCGGTGGAGACGCAGGTGATCGCCACCGCGGAGGGGCTCCACGCGCTCGGCCGGCTCTCCTTCGAGCAGCACGACATCGTCGCCGTGTGCGCGCGCCCGCAGTCCCTCGCGGAGATCGCGGCGCGGCTGCGGCTGCATCTGAACGTGGTTCGGGTGCTCGCCGAGGATCTGCGGGCGGCCGGGCATCTGGCGGTGCACGTGCCGGACACGGCCGCCACCCATGACGCCTCCGTCCTGCGCAGGGTTATCGATGGCCTGCGGGCCATCCCCGACTCCCGAGGGGTACTCCGTGACACCGACTGAGCCCGTCGCCCTCCACGGCTCCCCCGGCGCCTCCCCCGGCGGCGCGGGGGGAGCCGTACGGCCGCCGCTGCCGGTGAAGATGGTGATCGCGGGCGGATTCGGGGTGGGCAAGACCACCGCGGTCGGCGCGATCTCCGAGATCGAGCCGCTGACCACCGAGGCGGCCATCACCGAGGTCGCCGCCGGGGTGGACGACCTCACCCACACCCCGCGCAAGACCACGACGACGGTGGCCATGGACTTCGGCTGCCTGACCATCGACCCCACGCTGAAGCTGTATCTGTTCGGCACGCCCGGACAGGAGCGGTTCGGGTTCATGTGGGACGACATCGTCGAGGGCGCGGTGGGCGCGCTGGTCATCGTCGACACCCGCCGTCTCGACGACTGCTACGCCGCCGTGGACTACTTCGAGCACCGGCGCATCCCGTTCGCGGTCGCCGTCAACGCCTTCGACGGGCGGGTCGAGCACTCCCTGGAGGAGGTCCGCTGGGCGCTGGACGTCGCCGACCACGTCCCGGTCGTCGTGTTCGACGCCCGGGAGCGCGGTTCGGTGCGGGACGCGCTGCTCGTCGTGCTGGAGCTGGCGCTGGCCCGCGCCGAGAGCTGAAGCACCGGAGGCCGCGCACCCGGTGAGCCGCGGCGGGCGCACCCGCGGACAGCGGGTCGCCGCGGCGCACGCCCCCCGACGGGAACCCCGTCAGCCGCCGCGGCGCACGCCCCGTGACACCGCGAGGCGGCCCGCCGCCCAGAACACCCCGAGGGTGGCCAGGGCCAGGGCGGCGACCAGGGTGGCGCCGCCCACGACCTTCTCGTAGTCGCGCTGGTAGAGGCCGTCGACGATGTACCGGCCGAGGCCGCCGAAGCTGACGTACGCGGCGATGGTGGCCGTCGAGACGATCTGGATGGCCGCCGAGCGCAGCCCGCTGAGGATCAGCGGGAGCGCGACCGGCAGTTCGACCCGCAGCAGCACCTGCGCCTCGCCCATGCCCATGCCGCGCGCGGCGTCCACCGGGGCGGGGTCGACGGAGCGCATCGCCTCGTAGGTGGTGACCAGGATGGGCGGGACGGCGAGGACGACCAGCGGGATCATCACGGGCGCGAGTCCGAGCCCGAGGAGGACGAACATCAGCACCATCAGGCCGAAGCTGGGCAGGGCGCGGGCGGCGGTGGCGATCAGGGCGAGGGTGTTGCCGCCGCGCCCGGTGTGGCCGGTCAGCAGGCCGACCGGCAGTCCCACGGCGGCGGCGATGCCGAGCGCGAGCAGCGTGTAGCGGACGTGTTCCAGGACGCGGGTGGGAATGCCGTCGTAGCCCTGCCAGTGGGCGCTGTCGCTGAAGAAGGCGTCGACGAAGTTCAGTACGTTCACCGGGCGGCACCCTTCGCGGCGGGCATCCAGGGGGTGATCAGCGTCCGCAGCAGGATCAGCGCGGCGTCCACCAGGAGGGCGAGGACGGCCGTGCCGACGACCGACAGCCACACCAGGCGCGGCTGGTGGTAGATCATGCCGCTGTTGAGGAGGTTGCCGAGGGCTCCCTGGTTGCCGATCAGCATGCCGACGCTGACCAAGGAGATGCTGGAGACCGAGGCGACCCGCAGGCCGGCGATGACGGCGGGGGCGGCGATCGGCAACTGCACCTGGAGGTAGCGGCGTACGGGGCCGAAGCCCATGGCGGTGGCGGCGTCCAGGGTCTCCCTCGGCACCGAGCGGACGCCGTCCACGAGCGCCGGGACGAAGACCACGAGACTGTAGACGGCCAGCGGGATCATCACGGTGATCCCGCTCATGCCGGTGTAGTCGATGAGGACGACGAAGAAGGCGAGCGAGGGGATGGCGTAGAGGACGGTCGTCGCCCACAGCACGGGCGGGTACAGCCAGCGCAGCCGTACGCACAGCTGGGCGACGGGCAGCGCCACGAGCAGACCGGCCAGCACCGGGACCAGCGCGAGGCGCAGATGCTGGACGATCAGTCCGGCATAGCTGTTCTGCAGGTCGCTCGGCAGGTCGAAGAACTCGCTCATCGCGCGGCCTTCGCGGCGGCCGGGCGGGCGTCGTCCGCGTGGGCGCCGCGGATGGCCTCGCCGATGGCCTGCTGCGAGACGACGCCGGCGGCCCGGCCCTCGGCGTCCACGGCGACCGCCCAGCCGGTGGGCGAGAGCACCGCGCAGTCCAGGGCGGCCCGCAGCGAGTCCGTGCCGGCCGTGAACGGCCGTCCGCAGGGCAGCAGCCGGTCCGGGCGGATGTCCCCGGCGGTGAGGTCACCGGGCTCGGCCCAGCCGAGGGGGGTGCCGTCGACTCCGGTGACGAGGAGGTAAGGGACGCCCTCCCGGCTGCCGGCGGCGGCGCGGGCGGCGAGCTGCTCGGCGGTGGCGTCGACGGCGACGATCGGCGCGGTCAGCAGGTCGAGTCCAAAGGAGGAGAAGAAGGAGAGGCGGCGGATGCCCCGGTCGGCGCCGAGGAAGTCCTCGACGAAGGGGTCCGCGGGGTTCGACAGCAGCTCGGCGGGCGGGGCGAACTGGGCGAGCCGGCCGCCGGTGCGCAGGACGGCGACCATCGTGCCGAGCTTGACGGCCTCGTCGATGTCGTGGGTGACGAAGACGATGGTCTTGCCCAACTCGTCCTGCAAGCGCAGGAGTTCGTCCTGCAGGCCCTTGCGGACGACCGGGTCGACGGCGGAGAACGGTTCGTCCATGAGGAGGACGGGCGGGTCGGCGGCCAGTGCGCGGGCCACGCCGACGCGTTGCTGCTGGCCGCCGGAGAGCTGGTAGGGGTAGCGGCGGGCGAGGGAGGGGTCGAGGCCGACGCGCTCCATCAGCTCCCTCGCCCGGGCGCGGGCCTTCTCCTTGCGCCAGCCGAGCAGGCGGGGCACGGTGGCGATGTTGTCGACGATCGTGCGGTGCTGGAAGAGACCGGCGTGCTGGATGACGTATCCCATGGAGCGGCGCAGTTCGTTGACGGGCCGCCGGCGGATGTCGGCGCCGTCGAGGAGAATCGTTCCCTCGGTCGGTTCGACCATCCTGTTGATCATGCGCAGGGTCGTCGTCTTGCCGCAGCCGGACGGTCCGACCAGGACCGTGATGGCACGGTCCGGTATCTCCAGTGACAGCCGGTCGACCGCCACCGTGCCGTCCGGGTATCGCTTGGTGACTGCATCAATCCGTATCAAAACGCCGAACACCCTTCGGGTCTGGCAGCTGCCGTCCGCTCTCGCCGGGACCGCCGGGCACGGCGGCGGGCCGTTGCCGGGAGAGTCTAGACCCGTTGTGTGGCGGGCGGATCAACATCCCGCCGCGGATTCCCGCCGCGGACACGGCAGTTGCCTCCCGCGAGGGCGGGCGGCGGGTGGCGGGCCTCCGGGCGGCTCAGACGGCGAGAGCGGCTCAGACGGCGAGAGCGGCTCAGACGGCGAGAGCGGCTCAGGCGGCGGGGGCCGCCGCCAGCGGCATCCCCGCCGTCCGCAGCACCCTGCGCTCCGCGTCGACGGCGTACACCTCGCAGCCGGGCCGCGCCGCCGCCCAGGCGATGCCGTCGGGGCCGAGGGCGAAGGCGGCGGTGGCGACGGTGTCGGCCTCGGTGAGGGTGGGGGCGACCACGGTGACGGCGAGGAGGCCGGTGGCGGGGCGGCCGGTGCGGGCGTCGAGGATGTGGTCGCCGCGCTCGTAGCGGCCGGAGGTGGCGACCGCGCCATCGGTGAGTTCGAGCACCGCGCAGACCCGGTCGGCGCGGTCGGGGTGGCGTACGCCCACGCGCCACGGCTCCTCGGCCGTGCCGCCCGCGACGATCACGTCGCCGCCGGCGTTGAGGCAGAACCGCCGTACCCCGGCGGCGGTCAGCAGGCCGGCCGCCCGCTGCGCCGACCAGCCCTTGACGACCGCGCACGGGTCGAGGCCGCGTCCGGGCACCCGGACGTCGAAGGCGCCGCCGGTGGCGACCCGGTACCGCTCACCGATGGCCAGCACCTCGGCGAGGCCGGCGCTGACGGCGTGCGGTGCGATCTCGCCCCGGTCCAGCCGGGACACCTCGCTGTCGGGCCGGAACGGGCTGAACCGCTCGTCGTCCTCGCGCAGCCGGCTGTACACCCGGTCCGCCAGTCCGTCGGGCACCTCGGTGTCGTCGATGCGCAGCGAGACGGGGAAGCCCATCACGTGTTCGACCCGCTGGAGCATGTCACGCCCCCCTGGCGTCGAGGGCGGCCTGGAGGGACTGCCGGTAGCCGTCGCTCGTGATGGTCGCGCCGGACACCGTGTCGATGTCCGCGCTCTGCACCCGCAGCGTCTCCTCGATCAGCCGCGGCACCGCGTTCGCCGTCTGCGGATGAGCCGGCTGCCGCAGCATCCGCACCGCCGCGATCCGCTCCCCCGCGAACGTCACCTCGACCTGGACGTCGCCCTTCTCCGTGGGCACGACCGGCCCGGCGACGACGCCGGACGAGGCGGCGGGGGCCGACGCGGCGGGTGCGGGGGCGGCCGCGGCCTCGTCGGTGGACGCGGACTGCTGCGAGGGGGCGTAGCGCCAGACGGGGACCAGGCCGGCGACGGTCAGGACCAGGACGGGCAGTGCTCGTTTCACGGTGTTCCCCTCATCCGGCTCATCCGGCCAGGCTGAAGCGCTCGAAGTGGATCTGCGGGGCGGACACGCCCAGCTCGCGCAGGCTGCGCCGGACCGCCGCGGTCATGCCGGGCGGGCCGCAGAGGTAGACGTCGCGGTCGGCGATGTCGGGGACCAGGCGGGCCAGTTCGGCCGGGGCCAGTCGGTCGGGGGTGGCGGGGCCGGTGACCAGGTACAGCTCGGCGCCCTTGGCGTGGGCCAGCTCGCGCAGTTCGTCGAGGAGGACGGCGTCGCGTTCGGTGGTGACCCGGTAGAGGACGACGGCGTGGCCGTGCAGTTCCTCCAGCAGCGCCCGGATGGGGGTCACGCCGACGCCGCCGGCGACGAGGAGGGCGTCGGGACGGGTGCGGTGCAGGGTGGTGAACGCCCCGTAGGGGCCCTCGGCGAACACCCGGGTGCCGACCCGCAGGTGCCGCAGGGCGGCGCTGCCGTCGCCGGCCGCCTTCACGGTCAGCCGCAGGGTGCGGCCGTCGGGCGCCGCCGACAGGGAGAACGGGTTGGCCTGCCACCAGCGGTCGCGGGTGAGGAACCGCCAGAGGAAGAACTGGCCCGCGCGGGCGGGCAGCCGGTCGAGGTCGCGGCCGGTGACGTACACGGAGACCACGTCGTCGTTCTCCGGGACGACGGCCGAGACGCGCAGCCGGTGGCGCAGGTTCCGCCACAGGGGCAGGAGCACGCGGCCGAGCAGCACCGCGCCGAGGGCGGCGCCCCACAGGGTCCACCAGTAGGCGGTGGCGGCGGGCGAGGCGACGAAGGTGGTGCCGGTGGCGACCTGGTGGGAGAAGGCGAGGACGACCGCGAGGTAGGTGTACAGGTGGACGAAGTGCCAGGTCTCGTAGGCGAGCCGGCGGCGGGCGAAGCGGACCGAGACGGTGCCGACGACGAGGAGCAGGGCGAGGGCGGCCACCGCGCGGAGCACGCCCTGGGTGGTCTCGGCGAGGTCCACGAGCTGGTTCACCGGGTCCAGCCCGGAGGAGTCGGCGTAGCCGAGGGTGATGAACACGGCGTGCCCGAGCAGCGTCCACAGCAGCGCGAAGCCGGTCCAGCGGTGCCACAGGGTGAGCCGGTCCATGCCGATCCGGCGGTCCAGCCAGGGCAGCCGGGCCACCAGCAGCAGCTGGAAGGCCATGAGCAGCGCGCCGTACAGGCCGGCGGCGCGGCCCAGCACGACGAGCGCGTTGGCGGCGAAGCCGGCCTGGACGAAGAAGACGGTCACGAGGGCCGCGTTGGCGGCGAGCACGGCGTACAGACCGGTGCGGGCCACCACCCGGGGGCGTGTCGCCGTGGGGGGCCGGGGAGGCGATTGGACGGTCGTCACGGACGGCAACTCCTGGGTCGAGGGCCATGAGGGCACCGAGTGGTCCGGGGCCGGGGCACCGAGTGGTCCGGAGCCGCGGGCGCCGGGGGGTTCGGAGCCGTGGACACCGAGCTTGGCCGCCCGGCGCTGTCGATTACCTGTCGTACAACTTTCAAGTGTGTATCGATCGGTGCCGGAGTCGCACGCGGGGCTGGTCCGTCCGGGTGTGTCCCGCAGTATGAGCGGGTGGAGAAAGTACGACTGCTCGTCGTGGACGACGATCCGCCCATCGCCGACCTCGTCGCCACCGTCGCCCGCTACGAGGGCTGGGAGGCCGTCACCGCGAACACCGGCGAGCAGGCGCTGCGCCGGGCGGCCGAGTTCCGCCCGGACATCGTGGTGCTCGATCTGATGCTGCCCGACGTGGACGGATTCGGCGTCCTGGACCGGCTGCGCGCCTCGGGCACGATGGTGCCGGTGGTGTTCCTCACCGCGCGCGACGGCGTCGCCGACCGGGTGGCGGGGCTGACCCGGGGCGGCGACGACTACCTGGTCAAACCGTTCGCGGTGGAGGAGCTGATGGCCCGGCTGCGGACCGTGCTGCGGCGCAGCGCCGGCCCCGGCTTCCAGCGGTCGGTGCTGCGGGTCGGGGACCTCACGATGGACGAGGACACCCGGGAGGTGCGGCGCGACGGGACGCTGCTGACGCTCACCCCCACCGAGTACGAGGTGCTGCGCTATCTGATGCGCAGGTCGCCGACCGTGCTGACCAAGGCGCAGATCCTCGACCACGTGTGGGAGTACGGCTTCGGCGGCCGCTCCAACGTGGTCGAGCTGGTCGTCAGCCGGCTGCGCCGCAAGCTGGACGAGGCCGGCCGCGGCCAGCTCATCCACACCGTGCGCGGCTTCGGCTACGTCGTCCGGCAGGCATCCGAGTGATCCGGCGGCTGTCCGGCGGCTACCGGCGCCTGCGGCTCGGCACCCGGCTGGCGCTGGGCCTGGGCGCGCTGGCGCTGGCGGTCTTCGCGGTCGTCGGCACGGCCTTGACCACGTCCATGCGGGACTATCTGGCGGCCCAGCTCGACACGCAGCTGGCACAGGGCCAGGTCGCCCAGTCGAAGAGCATCGCGGACTACGGCACGCTGTCCGGGAAGAAGTACTACAGCTGGTACTACGCCGTGTACGACGTGGCGGACGGCACCGCCGTGCTGCGCCGGCCGGAGGACCCCGGCGACCTGCCGGCGGACGTCGGCGACTTCACCGCCCTGGCCCGGGCGCAGACCGCCGCGCACACGGAGCTGGTGCGCACCGAGCACCTGAAGGGCGCGGGCACCTACCGGCTGCGCGCCTGCGAGGTCGAACCCGGCGTGGTGCTGGTGAGCGCCGCGCCGATGGACGGGATCGAGGACACCGTCGCACGGCTGATCCGGATCCAGGCGGTCGCGTTCGGGCTGGCGCTGCTGGCGCTGGTGGTGTTCGGCCGCCGGATGCTGCGGCGCGGGCTGAAGCCGCTCAGCGACATGGCGCGCACCGCGCACGGCATCGCCTCGCACGATCTGTCCGAGTCGGCGGCCCGGCTGCCGCTGCGCGCGCCGCGCGCCGGGGGCGGGCCGGAGGTGGAGGAGCTGCGCACCGCGTTCAACGCCATGCTGGAGCACATCGACGACTCGCTCGCGGTGCGCGCGGAGGCCGAGCGGCGGCTGCGCCGGTTCGTCGCGGACGCCTCGCACGAGCTGCGCACCCCGCTGATGTCCGTGCGCGGCTACGCCGACCTGTTCCAGTACGCCGCCGCCAACGCGCCCGGGGAACGCGAGAGGCACCTGGCGCGGCTGCGCGCCGAGGCCGCCCGGATGGGGTTCCTGCTGGACGATCTGCTGCTGCTCGCCCGGCTCGACGCGGCCGAGGCGGAGACGCCGCTGCGGATGACCGAGGCGGATCTGACGGAGCTGGTGGAGCAGGCCGCGGACGCCTTCCGGGCCGGTCACCCGGACCGTCCGCTGACCGTGCGGACCGGGGGCGGCCCGGTGCGGCTGCGGCTCGATCCGCAGCGCGTCCGGCAGGTGCTGGACAATCTGCTCACCAACGCGGCCGTGCACACCCCGGCGGGGACCGCGGTGTGCGCGGAGGTCTCGGTCGCGCCGGGGGCGGCCGTGGTCCGGGTCACCGACGCGGGGCCCGGTATCCCCGCCGCCGACCGGGACCGGGTCTTCGACCGCTTCTACCGCGTGGACAAGGCCCGCAGCCGCGACCGCGGGGGCAGCGGCCTCGGCCTGTCCGTCGCCGCCTCCCTGGTGCGGGCGCACGGCGGGACGATCGAGGTGGCGAGCGAGCCGGGCCGGACGGAGTTCACGGTACGGCTGCCGATGCCGTCCCAGACACCCCCTGGGGGATGACCACCCAGGTGTACGCCCCCTCCCGCTCGCCCCGCCCACGGGCGATACTTTCCCCGCCGACCGCGCACCCCGGGGGGTTCCGTTGACCGCGTCCACCGCGTCCACCGCGGCCTCAGCGTCCGCCACCGCTTCGGACCCCGCCTGGCTGCCCCCGGAGGCCTTCCGCGCCCTCGGCTCCCGCCGCGTCCTCGTCCACGGCGACGGGCTGCTCGCCGACACGGTGTGGGGCGAAGTGACGGCGGCCTGCGCCGAGTTCGGCGGCGAGGCCGCCCGCGTGGACGGCCCGGACCCCGCCGGGCCGTACGACCTGCTGCTGCGCACCCGCCGCGAACACCTGGACCGGCTCGGCGAGGAGGGCTTCTTCCTGGAGCGGGCCGGCGGCCGCACCACGGTCACCGCCGCCGCCCCGCACGGCCTGCTCCACGGCCTCTTCCACGTCGTACGCCTCGGCCGGACCGCCTTCGACCGCGACCGGCAGCGCCAGGCGCACCGCCCCGCGCTCGCCCTGCGCATGCTCAACCACTGGGACAACGTCTCGGTGCACCCGGTGATGGGCCAGGTGGAGCGCGGCTACGCGGGCGGTTCGCTGTTCTGGCGGGACGGCGCGGCGCGCGGCTCGCGCGCCGACCTCGACCGCGTCCGGGCGTACGGGCGGCTGCTGGCCGCCGGCGGGATCAACGCGCTCGCCCTGAACAACGTGAACGTGCACGCGGAGGAGGCCCGGCTGCTCACCGACCGGCTCGGCGAGGTCGCCGGCCTGGCGCGGGCGTTGCGCCCGTACGGCATCCGCACCCATCTGTCGGTGACGTTCGCGGCGCCCGTCGTCCTCGGCGGCCTGCCCACCGCCGACCCGCTCGATCCGGCGGTGCGCGCCTGGTGGGCGGAGGCGACCGGGCGGGTGTACGCGGCGATACCGGACTTCGGCGGCTACGTCGTGAAGGCGGACTCGGAGGGGCAGCCGGGCCCGTTCGCCTACGGCCGCACGCACGCCGACGGCGCGAACCTGCTCGCCGACGCGCTCGCCCCGTACGGCGGCACCGTGCACTGGCGGGCCTTCGTCTACGACCACCGCCAGGACTGGCGGGACCGCTCCACGGACCGGGCGCGGGCCGCCCACGACCACTTCACGCCGCTCGACGGCGCCTTCCGCGACAACGCCGTCCTCCAGGTCAAGCACGGCCCGATGGACTTCCAGGTCCGCGAGCCGGTCTCCTCCGTCATCGGGGCGATGCCGGCCACCCGGATCGCGGTGGAGATCCAGGCCACCCAGGAGTACACCGGGCAGCAGCGGCACGTGTGCGCGCTGGCCCCCATGTGGAGCGAGGTCTTGCGGTTCCGCCCGCAGGGGGAAGGCACGCCCACCGTGGCGGAGCTGGCGCGCGGTGGTCTGGTCGCCGTCTCCAACGCCGGGGACGACCCCTACTGGACGGGCCACCCCCTCGCCCAGGCCAACCTCTACGCGGTCGGCCGGCTCGGCTGGGAGCCCGGCGCCAACCCCTACCGGCTCCTCGGCGAGTGGATCGACCTGACCTTCACGCCCGAGCGCAGCCCGGAGCCCGAGCGGCTGCGGGCCGGGGTGTACGCGGTGCTGAAGGACTCGTGGCGGACGTACGAGAAGTACACCGCCCCGCTCGGCGTCGGCTTCATGGTCCAGCCGGGGCACCACTACGGGCCGAGCGTCGACGGCTACGAGTACAGCCCGTGGGGCACTTACCACTTCGCCGACCGGGACGGCGTCGGCGTCGACCGCAGCCGCGCCACCGGAACCGGTTACGCCGCGCAGTACGCCAAGCCCTGGTCAGAGCTGTACGAGTCCCCGGACACCTGCCCCGACGAGCTGCTGCTGTTCTTCCACCACGTGTCCTACGACCACGTCCTGCACAGCGGGAAGACGGTGATCCAGCACATCTACGACACCCACTTCGAGGGTGTCGAGGAGGTGGAGGAGGCCCGCCGGGTGTGGGCCTCGCTGGCGGACCTGGTGGAGCCGGGGCGGCACGCGCGCGTGGCGGAGCGGTACGAGGAGCAGCTGCGGAGCGCCCGGGAGTGGCGGGACCAGGTCAACAGCTACTTCTTCCGCAAGTCGGGGGTGCCGGACGCGCACGGCCGCCGGATCTACTGAAGCCGCAGCACGGCCACGTCCCGAGCGGCGAGCGGGAGCGCGTCGCTGGCGGGCTGGGTGAGGGACCGAGCGAAGACCCCGACGGTGAGGGTGTCGATCCGGACGCGCGTGAACAGCCGGTGGCCGTCGTCCCCCACCGGCTCGGGCCACTGCTCGGGGTGGTAGTCGCCGCCGTACGCGATCCGCTCGGTGCGGGGCGCGGTCATGCGGTGAACTCCCGTTCCGTCTCGGCGATCACCGGGCGGCCCGCGTGCAGCAGGGACAGCAGCAGCGGGGCGGCCGCCACGGCGGCCAGGGCCTCGCCGAGCAGCACGGTGAGCGCGCCGGCCAGGACGGTCAGCGAGGCGGCGGCCAGGGTGGTGCGGCCGTGGCGGAGCAGGAACCAGGCGGCGAGCCGGGCGGTGTCGCGGGCGCGGAAGGTGAACAGGGAGGTCAGCAGCAGGGCGTGCGCGCCCCACAGCAGCCCGCCGGCGCCGGTCGCGGCGAGCAGCGCCGCCCACCAGCGGGGCAGGCCGGTCGCGGTGAAGTGGGTGAGGGTGAAGGCGATGAGGGTGAGCCAGCCGAGCAGCGGTGCCCACAGTCGCAGCGCGGGGACGGCGTTCAGCCGCCAGCCGCGCAGGAAGGCGCGGGCCGGGTGCAGGTCGGTGAGGTCGCGGCTGCGGCGGTGCAGGGCGTAGACGGCGGCGGACACCGCCGGGCCGAGCGGCAGCAGGCATACGGCGGCCAGGGGCAGGTTCGACGGGTCCGGGCCCAGCAGGAGCAGCCCGGCCAGGCCCGGCGCGGCGGTCGCCAGCAGCAGCGCCTCGACGGTGAGGAGGGTGTGGATCAGGGCGGCGGCCCGGGAGAGGGGGCCGGTGCCGAAGGAGACCGCCGGCGCGCTCACTCCGGCTCCCTTCCGAGCAGCCGCCGGTCGTCGGCCCAGGGCGGGCTCTCGTCCCGTACGGGGCTGACCTCGACGAGCGTGACCTCGTGCCGGGCGAGGGTGAGGTCCAGGTCCACCCGGCCGTCGGCCACCGGCAGTCGCAGGTGCCGGCGCCCCGGCTCGGCGGCCTCGTGCAGGATGCCGAGCTGGCGCCGGTCGGGTGAGCGGGGGCTGCCCATGCGCTGCCAGGCGGTGCGCGCGTTGCCGTACTCCTCGTCGACGGTGGACCGGCGGACGAAGGCCTCCGTGGCGTCCAGCGGCAGCAGCAGCCGCAGCCGGTGCCGCTCGGGGCCCGGCGTCCGGCCGGCCGGGTCGACGGGCGCCCAGGCGAGGACGGTGACGCGGCCGTCGGGGTGGCGGGTGACGAGGTGGTCGTCGCCCCGGGCGAGCAGTTCGTGGCCCGTGCGGGCCATGAACGCGTACAGGTGGTAGGTGGGTTTGCGGACCTGCCGGTGGGTGAGCAGGCCGAAGCCGCCGTGGAAGAACGTGGTGGGGACGCCGGCCTCCTCGAACACGTCGCTGAACGTCCAGTAGGAGAAGGAGTCGGCGTGGTCGCCGCCGTGGGCGAGGACGGGGGCCAGGTAGGCGGCGTTGAAGGCGGTGTCGTGGACGGGGTTGTCGGGGCAGTAGGAGGAGTTGAACTCGGTGATGTGGACGGGCGCTCCGGCCAGGCGGGTGCCCTTCAGCCGCTCGCGGGGCGTGCCGAACTGCTCCAGCAGGTCTTCGGCGGGGGCGAGCGTCTGGTAGGAGCCGAACGGCACGTGCTGGGCGGGGCCGGAGGTGTAGGCGTGCTTGGAGACGAAGTCGACGGGGACGTCGTGGCGTTCGGTGAACTCGGCGAAGCGGTCCAGCCAGTCGTCGGCGCCGGGTGAGATCGCGGGCCCGCCCACCTGGAGCGAGGCGTCCACCTCCTTCACGGCGTGCGCGGTCACCTCGTACAGCCGGTGGTAGGCCGCCTCGTCCGCGTTTTGCCAGAAGTCGGGCAGGTTGGGCTCGTTCCACACCTCGACGGGCCAGGTGCGCACCTCGGCGAGGCCATAGCGGTCGACGAGGTGCCGGAGCAGGGCGCGGACCAGCGCCGCCCATTCGCGTTCGTCGGCCGGCGGGGTGACGTTGCCGCGCCACCAGAAGACGGTCTGGTCGCCGGAGGCCAGCGCCTGGGGCATGAAGCCGAGTTCGAGGAAGGGCCGGATGCCCAGCTCCAGGTAGGCGTCGACGACCTGGTCGACGTAGGTGAAGGAGTGGCGGACGCGGCGGGTGTCCTGCCAGGTGTAGGGGCGGTGCACGCCCATGCCGTCGCTGAGCAGGCCGTGGCCGCGGATGTGGCGGAAGCCGATGTCCTGCTGGATCCGGGCCAGTGATGCGCGGTAGTCGCTGCGCAGGGCGAGGTCGAGGCGTCCGGTGCCGACGCAGAAGCGCCAGGCGTCGGGGAAGGGACGGCCCGGTCCCTCGGGGACGTGGATCATCCGTTCTCCTTCGCGAAGCGTTCGCGGGCCTGGTTGTGCAGGTCGACGAGGCGGTCCATGTTCTTCGCCTTCAGCTCGCCGACGTAGTCGCCCCACTGCGACAAGGGGCGCTTGCCGAGGACGAACTTGAGGGTGTTCTGGGTGACGTGGTCGCGCAGCGGGGTCTCCCACAGCTGCGCCTGTTCCTGCTCGGTGGCCCGCAGCGGGTGGGCGGGGTCGACGGGCAGCTGCCGGCGCCGGGACATGGCGTCCTGGAACCGCTGCTCGTCGGGGCCGAACGTGGAGGAGACCAGTTCCCAGCTGCCGCCGTAGGCGAAGACGCCGTTGGAGAAGCCGTAGTCCTTCTGGAGGTCCTTGGGGGCGTCCGGGTCGGAGCCCATGAGGCTGATGCCGTCCTTCGGCCGGTACCGTCCGCCGGAGCGGGTGTAGGTGACGCCCTCGACGCCCCACCGGGCGAACCGCTGGCCCTCGTCCGAGTACCAGAGCCAGTCCGTGAACTGCAGCAGCGCGACGAAGTGGTCGCTCTTGAGCGCCTCGCTGGAGATCATCACGCCGTTCTCCAGGCGGGCGCCGCCCAGCACCACGGGGCCGGCGGGGCCGAGCGGCACCGGCACCATGTCGATCCGCGCGCCCTTGACCTGCTTGCTCAGGTTGTAGCGGTAGTTCTGCACCAGCTCCTGCGGGTTGGCGCTGATCGCGAAGGTCTTCTCGCCCAGCAGCTTCTGCACGGCCTCGTCGTCGGTCTGGGTGAAGCTCTCCGGGTCGATCAGGTTCTCGGCGACCAGCCCGCGCACGAACTCGATCATCTGCCGGAA
The DNA here is from genome assembly GCF_011193355.1 of Streptomyces sp. JB150. Lineage (GTDB taxonomy): Bacteria > Actinomycetota > Actinomycetes > Streptomycetales > Streptomycetaceae > Streptomyces. The sequence continues at coordinate 5,949,160 of NZ_CP049780.1, read as the reverse complement.
GGCGTCGGTGGCCCCGGTGAAGACGAAGGTGCGCGCGTTCGCGTCCCAGCTGATGTTGGTGTACGTCCACCCGGCCCGCACCCCGTAGGCCTGGCCGAGGTAGCTGAACAGGGCGGCGGCCGGGTAGGGGGTGTTGGTGCTCCAGCGGTCGGAGAGGGGGTAGCGGTCGGGGTACTCCCCTCGGATCGCGGTGAGGACCTCGCGGACCTCGTCCCAGGTGGCGGGCGCGGTCAGGCCGAGGCGGTCCAGGACGTCCGTGCGCAGCGCCAGCGAGTAGCCGGACCTGACCTTCTCGTGCAGTCCGGGCAGCAGATAGAACCTGCCGTCGGACTGGCGGATGGAGTCCAGCTCCGGCTGGAGCCGCCACTTGCGCACCGCCGCCTGGAAGTGGGGCATGAGGTGGACGTAGTCGCTGACGGGGAGGATCGCGCCGGACGACACGAACGCGGTCTCGGAGGGGTGGTAGGTCTTCGGGATCAGGAAGGGGGCGTCGCCCGAACCGATGAGGACGCTGCGCTTCTTCTCGTAGTCGGCCAGGGGCACGGCGATGGGTTTCAGGGTGACGCCGGTGCGCCGGGTCAGCTCCTCCCAGAACAGCCAGTCGTCCTTGAGCGGGTAGACCGGGTTGTTGTTGTGCAGCACGTCGAAGGTGAGCGGCTTGGTGGCCTTGAACGGCTCTCCGGCGCGGTAGTCCTTCATCGCGCCGTCCTTCTTGCGCGACAGGTCCTTGCCGTCCCCTCCGTCGTCGCCGCCACCGCATCCGGTGGCCGCGGCGAGTCCGGCGAACCCCGCGGCGGCGAGGACCTGGCGCCGCGACAGCCGGCCTGTGTTCTTCACGTCGGACTCCCTTGTTCCGTAGGGCCGTCGAGTGCGCGGGCGGGTCAGCCCTTGACCGCGCCGAGCATCACGCCGGAGACGAAGTAGCGCTGGACGAACGGGTACACGCACAGGATCGGCAGCGAGGTGAGCACGATGGTGACGGCCTGGATGTTCGCCGCGACCTGGCTGAGCTGTTCGGTGCCCGCCCCGGCGTTGCCGCCGCCGGTGGCGCCCGCGATGAGGTTGCGCAGATAGACGGTGACCGGCATCAGCTCGGTGCGGTCCAGGTAGAGGAACGCGCCGAACCAGGAGTTCCAGAAGGACACCGAGTAGAACAGCACCATGGTCGCGACGACCGCCTTGGACAGCGGCAGCACGATCCGGGCGAGGATGCCGTAGGTACTCAGACCGTCGATCTGGGCGGCCTCCTCCAGCTCGCTCGGCAGGTTCTCGAAGAACGCCTTCATCACCAGCAGGTTGAACACGCTGATCGCGTTGGGCAGGGCCAGCGCCCACACCGTGTTCTTCAGGCCCAGGCTGGTGATCAGCACGTAGTTCGGGATCAGCCCGCCGGTGAAGAACATGGTGAACACGGCGATCCCGACGAGCAGACCGCGCCCCTTGAGCCGCTTCTTCGACAGCACGTACGCGTAACAGGTCGTCAGGACCATGGCGATGGCGGTGGAGACGACCGTGTAGTACACGGTGTTGCCGTAGTTCCGCCAGAACATCGCGTCGTGGAAGACGATGTCGTACGTGGTGAGGTCGAACCCCTTCGGCCACAGCGTCACCTCGCCGGCCCGGATGTGCCGTTCGCCGCTGAAGGAGCGGGCGATGATGTTGACGAAGGGGTAGAGGGTGACGATCACGACCAGGGTGAGGACGACCGCGTTGACGCCCTGGAAGACCCGGTAGGAGCGGCTCGGCCTCACCACAGGCTCGTCCCCACCGTGCGACGCGACAGCTGGTTGGCGGTCGTGATCAGGACGAGCCCGATGACCGCCTCGAACAGGCCGATCGCGGCGGCGTAGCTGAAGCTGTTGGACTCCACGCCCGTGCGGTACAGGTACGTCGAGATGACGTCGGCGGTCGGGTAGGTCAGCGGGTTGTACAGCAGCAGGATCTTCTCGAACCCGACGGCCAGGAACGTGCCGGTGTTGAGGATGAGCAGGGTGATCATGGTGGGGCGGATGCCGGGCAGGGTGACGTGCCAGATCTGCCGCCAGCGGTTCGCCCCGTCGATCCGGGCCGCCTCGTACAGGTCGTCGTCGATCGTGGTCAGCGCGGCCAGGTAGAGGATCGTGCCCCAGCCGGCGGTCTGCCAGACCTCCGAGCCGACGTAGATGGCGCGGAACCACTCGGGTTCCTGGATGAACCGGACCGGCTCGTGCCCGAGCCGGGTGAGGACGTGGTTGACCGGGCCGTCCGTCGACAGCATCTGCAGGGTGATGCCGGCGACGATCACCACCGACAGGAAGTGCGGCAGGTAGGACACCGACTGCACGAACCGTTTCAGCGCGCGGGTGCGCACCTCGTTCAGCAGCAGCGCCAGCACGATCGGGATCGGGAAGCAGAAGACGAGGGTGAGCGCCCCGATCCACAGCGTGTTGCGGAACACCTGCCAGAAGGTGGGGTCGCTGAGGAACATCTCGACATAGCGCAGCCCCACCCATTCCTCGCCGAAGAGCGACCCCCCGGGCTCGAAACGGCGGAACGCGATCACGTTGCCGATCATCGGCAGATAGCGGAAGACCAGGAAGAACAGCAGCGGCAGCACCGCCAGCGAGTACAGCTGCCAGTCGCGGCGCAGCGCCTGCCGCCAGGTGCGGCGCGTCACGACGGTCCGGTTGGTCATGTCAGTTCGCGCCTCCACGAATGTTCCGGCAATGGTGCCGCAACTTAAGTGGGGCCGAGAGGGGTGTCAATGGGTGCTGCGCAAGCGGAAGTTGAGCAACACGACACGCACGTGACGGCCGACTCCCGTACGAACAGCGAACTTTCCCGCTCGCGACAAACCGAAAGTTTCAGAAGCTTGACCGTAACGATCGGAGGGGATGAGAGTTCTGTCCTCATGCCTGGGAGGCGCCGTGCCCGCGTTCGACATGCCGCTGGACCGACTGGAGAACCACCGCCCCGCCCCGGACGAGCCCGCCGGCTTCGACGCCTTCTGGCAGGCCACCCTCCGGGAGGCCGAGCCGCCCGGACCGACGGGACCCGTCCTGTCCGCCCGCCCGGTCGCCACCGGACTGCGGCTGTTCGACACCTGGGACGTGACCTTCCCGGGCTTCGCCGGCGATCCGGTGCGCGCCTGGTACACCCGCCCGGCCGGGTCGCCGGGGCCGCTGCCCGCCGTCGTCGAGTACGCCGGCTACGGCCGCGGCCGGGGCCTGCCCCACGAACGGCTCACCTGGCCCGCCGCCGGATACGCCCACCTGCTCATGGACAACCGCGGCCAGGGCGACCGGTACGGCAGCGGCGGCGCGACCCCGGACCCGCACGCCACGGCCCCCGGCGGACCGGGCCCCGCCGTACGCGGCCTGCTCGACCCGCGCGACTACCACTACCGCCGGCTGATCACCGACGCGGTCTGTGCGGTGGCCGCGCTGCGGGCGCTGCCCGGCGTGGACCCCGCGCGGGTGGCGGCGGTGGGCAACAGCCAGGGCGGCGGGCTCGCATTGGCCGTCGCCGGGCTGGTCCCCGACCTCGCGGCCGTCCTCGTCACCGCCCCGCTGCTGTGCGGCATCCGACGCGCCCTCGACCTCACCGACGAGGGTCCCTACGGCGAGATCTGCGCGTACCTCGCCGTGCACCGGGGCGCCGGGACGGCCGCGCTGCGCACCCTCTCCTACGTCGAGGGCCTCTCCTTCGCCCGCCGTGCCGCCGCCCCCGCGCACTTCGGCGTCGGCCTGCGCGACACGGTCTGCCCGCCCAGCGGCGCGTACGCCGCCTATAACCGCTACGGCGAGCTGACCGACCACGATCCGCCCCGTGAGCTGCACGCCTATCCGTTCAACGGACACGAGGGCGGCGAGGCGGCCCACGTACGACGCCAACTGGACTGGCTGGGGACCCTGTTGAGCCCGTGAGCACCGGGCGCCATGTCGCGGACCTCAAGGCGGCGGCGAGGGCATCGTGCTCCGAGCCGGCCTCCACAGCCTGCTTCCCGAGGACGGAAGCGGGCCTCCGCCCCCGGGAAGCAGACCGCACCGCCCATGCGCCCCCACGTGCCCTCGGTGCCCTCGCCCCCGGCGCGCAACCGGTTCACCCCGCCGCCCCGGCGGCAAGGATCGCGGCATGACTGCTCAACAGACGACGTCCCTGCTGGCGGGACTCGCCGTTCTGGTGCTCCTGGCCCGGCTGCTCGGCGCGGCGGCGCGGCGCCTGGGCCAGCCGGCGGTGATCGGGGAGGTACTGGCGGGCATCGCGCTGGGGCCGACTCTGTTCGACGGGGCGGTCTCCGACGCCCTGTTCCCCGACTCCGTACGGCCCTTGTTCGGCGCACTGGCCGCGGTCGGCATCGCCGTCTTCATGTTCATCATCGGCCTGGACTGGGACGCCGCCCTGATCCGCGGCATCGGCAGGCTCGCCGCGACCGTCTCGCTCAGCTCGATCCTGCTGCCCTTCGGCCTCGGCACGCTGCTGGCCCTGTACCTGCTGCGCGACCACGCCGCCGCCGACCGGACGACGTTCACGCTGTTCATGGGCATCGCCATGTCGATCACGGCGTTCCCGGTGCTGGCCCGCATCCTCACCGACCGCGGCATGGCGCGCACCCCGCTCGGCGTGGTGGCGCTGGCCTGCGCCTCCGTCGACGACGTGCTCGCCTGGTCACTGCTGGCCGCCGTGGTCGCCCTCAGCGGACCGGCCGGCCCGGAGGAGTGGCGCATCCTGCTCGCCGTCCCCTACCTGCTGGGCATGTTGTTCGTCGTACGCCCGCTGCTGCGCCGGCTCGCGGCCCGCACCACCCCTCTGCGGCTCACGCCGGGCGTGCTCGCCGGTGTCCTCGCGGGACTGCTGCTGTCCGCGGCCGCCACCGAGTGGCTGGGCCTGCACTACATCTTCGGCGCCTTCCTGTTCGGCGCGGTCCTCCCGCGCGCCGGCACCGAACGGCTGCGCGCCGACGTCCACGACCGCCTCGGCCAGCTGAGCGGCACCCTGCTGCTGCCGGTGTTCTTCCTGGTCGCGGGCCTCGGCGTCGACCTCTCCGGCCTGGACGCCGGCGGACTGGGCGACCTGGGCCTGATCCTCGCGGTGGCCATCGGCGGCAAGTTCGCGGGCGCCTTCACCGCGGCCCGCCTCCACCGCATGCCGGCCCGCGAGTCCGCCGCCCTCGCCACCTTGATGAACACCCGCGGCCTGACCGAACTGATCGTCCTGAACGTCGGCCGCGACCTCGGCATCCTCGGCCCGGACCTGTACTCCCTCATGGTCGTCATGGCCGTGGTGACGACAGCGATGGCGGGCCCCCTCCTGAACTGGCTCCAGGGCCGTTCCGGCAGCCTTGGAACCGGGTCCGCCCGGCCGGCGGAACGCACCGCGGACCCCGCGGTCTGAGGCTCACCCCGGGCGGCTCAAACGCCTGCCGGACAACGGCGGACGCACTATCCTCCTACCGCACGGAACCTTCGGGGGGCGGGGGACGCATGCGGTTCATCTTCGTTCACGGCACCGGGGTGCGCCGCCCGCGCTTCGACGAGCTGTTCGGACACGTCACGGAACGTCTGCTGAAGCGATTCCCGGACGCGGAGGTCGAACCCTGTTACTGGGGTGACGACTTCGGCACGACCCTGGCCGCCGATGGTGCGTCGGTGCCGGGCATGGGCCCGGCGGACACGCCGGCTCCCCGCGACGACCCGGAGTCAGCCGAGTGGCTGCTGCTCCTCACCGATCCGTACTGCGAACTCGGCCTCTTCGCGAAGCTCGACGCCACGGCCGACACCGGCCTCTTCATGCCCGGCGTACGGTCTCCCGGCGAAGCCCTGGCCGACCGCCTGGACAAGCTGCCCCGCGCCCTCGACCCGTCGGACGAACTGGCCGTCCTCCTCGCGGACACCGGTCTGCTCGGCGGGTACCGGGCAGCCCTGGACGCCGTGGCGCAGTCCGTCGAGTTCCGCGAGGCATGCGCGGCGGCCGAGGACGACGCGGTCGCCGCCGACCTCGCCTCCACCACCGCCCGCGCCGTGGTGGCCGTGCTGCTCGCCGGCGCCCGGAACACGACGCTGTGCACGGGTGACGAGCGGGACCGGATCGTCGACATCCTGAGCGACCGGCTGGGCGGCACGGGTCGCGGGGTGGTGACCCGGACCGCGGGAGTGCTCCTGAAACTCGCGTTACGGCTGACCAGACAGCCCGTACTCGACCGCTGGCGGGCGGAGTTCACCGCGGACCGGGCCACGGAAGCCGGCGACATTTTGCGCTACCAGGCACGCGGCGGCCCGCTGCGCGCCCACCTAGAGCAGGTGATCGCCGCAAGCCCGGAACCGCCGGTCGTGATCGGCCACAGCCTCGGCGGCATCGCCCTCGTCGACACCCTCGCCCTGGCCGCCCTGCGCCCGTCGCCCCTGCCCGTGCGGCTCCTGGTCACCGTCGGCTCCCAAGCCCCCTTCCTGCACGAACTCGGGGCCCTGGCCGGACTGCCGCCCCGTGCCGCGCTACCCCCCGGCTTCCCCGACTGGCTCAACATCTACGACCGCCGCGACCTGCTCGCCTACCTCGCCGAGCCCGTCTTCCCGGACGACGACCGGGTCACCGATCACGAGGTGCGCAGCCGCCAGCCCTTCCCCGTCTCGCACAGCGCCTACTGGAGGCTCGACCCGGTCTTCGACCGCATCGGTGAGGCACTGCGGTGACGAGCGACTGCACCGCCACCGGGACGCCGATCGCGCCGGAGCGGACCTTCGCCCTCGTCGTCGGCGTCGAGCAGTACGACATAGGCGCCTCCATGTCCCTGTCCGGGGCGGCCCGCGACGCACTGCGGTTCGCCGCATGGCTCACCGACACGGCCGGAGTGCCGCGGAGCAACGTCCGGATGCTGCTCTCACCCCTGGACCGGAACCGGATCGACCCCGAGGCCAAGCCGGCCACCCGCGAGAACGTGGAGGCCGCACTCTTCAAGGACCTTCCCGATCAGAACGGGGACCTGCTGTGGATCTACTGGGCGGGACACGGCTTCCTCGACGACTACAACCAGCTGCTGCTCCCCTACGCCGACGCCACGAATCGCCACACCACCCACCTCAACCTCACCTCGGCGCTGCGTTGGTGGAAGTCGGACAAGGTGAGCGGCGGACGGTTCCGCCGTCTCGTCGCCATCGGCGACTCCTGCCGCATCGACAAGAGACGGGCCAAGGACCTGGGGTTCGTCACCGTGGACTACCAGGCCGGAACGCCCGTCCCCGAGCGTCTGCAGTTCACCCTCTATGCGACCCGCCCCGGCGAGACGGCCAAGAATCAGGCGGAGCGGGACGCGGGTCAGTTCACGCACACCCTGCTCGGTCATCTGGACGGCATGCCCCTGGAGTACGCCGTCCGCGGCCTGGTCGGCGTCGCGCAGGCCGTCCAGGCGGACTTCACGCTCATGAAGAAGAAGGGCACGGCCTGGCAGGAGCCGCAGTTCGAGATCGGCCGGGACTGGAACGGCTCGTCCCTCTTCGGCGACCACTGGACCGACGACGGCACGGCGTCCGGGCCGGCCGGCGCGCCCGTCCTCGACCAGCTCGCCTGGAGCGAACTCGGGGAGCTGCTGAAGGACTGCCCCTTGCCCCCGTACACCTTCGAGGCCTACCGCTGGGCGTTCGAGGTGACCGGCTGCGTACCTCCCGACGAGCACCGGCTGCCGTCGCAGCACCTGACGGAGATCGTGCGCGATCTCGACAGCCGCCAGGGGACCAGCCACCCGCTTCCGCTGGCTCTGCCGTTCATCCGGCACCTGGCGTCCCGCTCCTCCCGCTCCGAGTGGGCCGCGCAGGCGGAGTCCTGGGTGGAGCGCACCCGTGAACGGCTCGGCGCGGCGCCCGTCGCCGTTCCTCCCGGCCGCACCCCCGAGCGCCCCGCGCTGCACATCCGGCTCGCCCCGGAAACGGGGGACGCGTTCCGGGTGGGGCTCTGGCTGTTCGACGGAGACTTCCGCAAGGTCGGTGACTGGGAACGGCCGATGGACCTCGATGCCGTACGCGTGACGCTCGGCACCCACCTCCTGGCCGCCACCGCGCGCCCGCCGGCCCGGATCGAGTTTCATGTGCCGTACGACCTGCTGCACGAGCCGTTCGAGACCTGGCGGATACCGACCGGCCGCGGCGACCGGACCGCGGCCCTCGGCTCGCGGTACGAGGTGGTGCTGCGGTGCCCCGAGGAACGCCAAGGGCTGGCGGAGGCACCGTGGCGGAACAAGTGGCGATGGTACGAGACCCACGGCGGCCTGCACCCGGACGCCGTGCGCCAGATCGGTGACCACGAGGTCTGCGAGAACCTGGCCGACGAGCTGCAGCTGACCGAGCCGCCCGTCTGCGTGCTGGCCGAGGTGACCGAATCGCGTGTGACGGAGACGCTGGACGCGGTCCTCGACGGCGGGATCCCGATCGCCGTGTGGCGCCGCCCCGCCGCGGAGGACGGCGCGACCGGATCGATCCGCGCCCTGCTCGGGGCGGAGCCGTCGGCCGCGCTCGACGTACAGACGCTGCCCGCCCGGCTGAGGAGGGCCTGCAGCGCCCGCCACCCGCTGGCCCTGCTCTGGGACCATCCCGGGCGGATCCCCCCGGTGCGAAGGTCGTTGTCCACATGAACCGCCCGACCGCTGTCACGCTCCGCCCAGTGTGCGGCACGAGCCGCCCGTTCCGTCGTCTGCGAGGAAGAACCGGATGAACCCGACCAAGGACTGGTGGATCTACCGCGGCACGGGCACCCCGGAACAGAAGCAGGCCAGGCTGGCCGAACACCGGCCGCCCTGGCGGGTGTTCCAGGGTGAGCCCGACCCGGGGTACGCCCCACCCACCACCTCGGGCCCCGCCTGGGACGATACCCGTGAGCGCGGGTCCGGCTACGTGCCCGACGAGGACGAGGTGAACGCCGTCAACACGGCCCTCTATCTCCGCCGCCCGCTGCTCGTCACCGGCAAGCCGGGGGTGGGCAAGTCGACACTGGCGCACAGCATCGCCGCCGACCTGGGGCTCGGGCCCGTGCTGCACTGGCCGGTGACGAGCCGGAGTTCACTGCGGGACGGGCTCTACCAGTACGACGCGATCGGAAGGTTGCACGACGCGAACCTCCAGCACCTGGAGGCGAAGCGGGGCCGGCCACGTCGGGGCGGAGGCGGGCGCTTCCCCGGAGCGGGCGGCCGGACACCGGGCAGGCCGGGTACACATGAGGGCTCCATCGCTCCGTATCTGCGGCTCGGGCCGCTCGGTACGGCGCTGCTGCCGCAGGAGCGCCCGCGAGTGCTGCTCGTCGACGAGATCGACAAGAGCGACATCGACCTCCCGGGCGATCTGCTCACCGTCTTCGAAGAGGGCTCGTTCGAGATCCCCGAGCTGGCGCGGATCGCCGCCCGGCAGCCCCGGCTCAGCGTCGGCACACAGGACGACCCCGAGGTACGGGTCACCATCGAGCGCGGACGGGTCCAGTGCCGCGCCTTCCCCGTCGTCGTACTGACCAGCAACGGCGAACGCGACTTCCCGCCCCCGTTCCTGCGTCGCTGCATCCGGCTGCATGTCGAACCACCCGGCGAGGAGAAGCTGACGCAGATCGTCCGGCAGCGGCTGAGGCTCGACGAGACGACGGGCGACGACCGCTACCGCGACATCGTCAGAAACTTCATCGAGCGCCGGGCGGAGGGCGACCTCGCGACCGACCAGCTGCTCAACGCGGTGCAGCTGCGGCTCAGCGGCGCCTGGTCCGACCCCGCGGACCGGACCAAGTTCCTGGACACCGCGCTGCAGCGGTTGACAGGTCCCCAGGCGTGATCGAGGACCTGTTCCGCGCCCTTCGGGACGCCGACGCGGGAGCCGGTCCCGAGGAGCTGGCGGACGTCCTCTGGCTGGCCGCGCGCATCGGCCCCACCGACGACCACCCCGCGGACGGCCTGCCGGACCCCGCCGACGGACCTGCGCGGCCGCCGGACGCGGAGGCCGCTGCGGGGACCCCCGACGCGGCCCCCGCACCGGACGAGGAGTTCTACAGCGCCACCGACGTGGAAGACGCCCCCCGCCCTGCACGCCATGGTGTCGAACTCGTCCGCATCCGCCGCGCCCCGTCGCTGCGGGACCCGCTGGCCGTGATGCGGGCACTGCGGCCCCTGGCCCGACGCACCGGACGGACCGCGGACGACCCCGGGGACCACGCACGCGAACTCGACGAGGAACTCACCGTCCGCCGCACCGTCGAACACCGTTTCCCGATGCCGGTGCTACGCCCCCGCAAGGCCCGCTGGCTGGAGCTCGCGCTCGTCGTGGACGCCCACCACTCGATGGTGCTGTGGCACGACCTGGTCGGTGGACTGCGCCGGGCGTTCGTCCAGACCGGCATCTTCCGCGACGTACGCACCTGGTACCTGCGCGGCACGGACTCGGGCGCGGCGGAATCCCTGTGCGTGTCCCGCGCCCCCGACGGCGCGCCCCGCAGCGTCCAGGAGGTGTCCGACCCGTCGGGCCACCGTATGGTCCTGGTGGTCACCGACACCGTGGCGGGCGGATGGGCCACACCGGGGATGGCGCACATGCTGGGCCAGTGGTCCGGTCACGGCCCGCTGGCCCTGCTCAACGTCCTGCCGCGCCGGCTGTGGGACCGAGGCGCTGTCATGCCCCGCCCCGTTCCGGTCCGCACCGTCGGACCCGCCGCGCCCAACACGTCGTGGCAGCTCGGCCCCACCACCGGCGGCCGCCGACGCCGGCGTGCCTCGACGGACGGCATCGCGATCCCGGTGGTGGCGGCCGACGCCGCTTCCGTCACCGTCCTGGCGAACCTGGTGGCGGGCAATGGCCAGTGGACCACGGTGCCGTGCCTGACGATCCCGCGCGCCCCGCACGAGCCGGCTCCCGGTACGGACCCCCATCTCCCGGGCAACCGCACCGCCGACACCGAGGACACCGCCGACACCGCCGAGATCCTGCGACGGTTCCGGGCCGGCGCGTCGCCGCTCGCCCAGAGACTGGCGGGCCACCTGTCCGCCGTCCCCCTGAACCTCCCGGTGATGAACCTGGTCCGGCAGATCATGCTGCCCGAGTCGGAGCACGGTCACCTGGCCGAGGTCGCCCTGGGCGGCCTCTTCGAGCCGTGGGAACAGGACGCCCGCGCGTGCGCGTCCGACCCCGACCGGATTCCCTTCGACTTCCGTCCCGGTGTTCGGGAGGCCCTGCTCGGCGGGCAGCGCCGCGACACCGTCACCAGCGTCCAGGAGCTGGTACGGCGTGCGATGGGCGCGGCCGTCACCGAGCGGGGCGCCGCAAGTGGCGGCGACTTCCCGGCGGGGCGCAGAGCGGCGCAGCGGACGTCCGCGCAGGGCGGCCGCGGGCTCGTCCCGGGGGCATCACCCTTCGCGGCGCGGGCGGACGGGGTGGCTGCGGTCGGCTCGGCCGGGGAGGTCGAGCCCGTGGACGACTATGTGGAGCGCGAGGGGGACGAGCGTCTGCGCGCGGCTCTTGGCCGCGCTCGACAAGGGCTGAGCTCGATCCTGCTGATAGTGGGCGACTCCCGGTCGGACGTGGCAACGGCCGTCGCGCGGGCCCTGCGTACGCTCCCTGACGACTGGAACCGATGGTCACCGTGGGACGCGGACGAGCTGGTGCGGGGAGTGGACCGGATCCGTCCACGTACGGTCGTACGACTGCACGACCTCAGCTCCTTCGTCCTCGCGCGCGGTCCTCGTCCCCAGCACGTCAGTCAGCTGATGGTCCGTCTGATCGAGAACAACGCCGAGCGGACCCCCGTCCTCGTCCTGGCCGAGACGACCGTCGCCGAGATGAACGCCCTCCTGCACGACGAATCAGAGGAAGCGCGGTCCTTCCAGTACCTGATGGGTCGCATCGAGGTGGTGCGGCAGCTGCCCGTGGCCCAGGAGGCCGCGGCGGCGATGAGACGTGTCGAAGAGGCACCGCTGTTCCCCAGGAGCATGCTCCGCGCGGCGATGGACATGCGGCGACTGGGCCTCAGCCGGGATATGCCACTTCGGCTGCTCGAAGCCGCCACCCGTGTCTACGTTCCGGACGGCAATGCGGACGTCCGGTCGTCCGGCACGATGGCGGAGGCACTGGCCTATGCGCTTGCGCAGGACCCACCGCTCATGCGCCGGTCACCCGGCCCGCCGGAGCGGTACCGGCTCACCGACGTGGTGGACTGGGCCGGCCGACGTGAGAGCACGGACGTCGACCCGCCCGAGGAACTGTGGCCGGTGCTGGCCCGCTTCGCCGACCGTGAGTCCCTGACCACGCTCGCCCGGACCGCGCGGGACTCGGGAAGGGAAGAGGTGGCCGGGCTCCTCGAGCACGCCTTCGCGTTCCTTGACACCTCCCGGGAATCGTCCAGCGCCATCTGGCGGCTCGTCACCGATGCCGTGCAGCGTCTGGTGCACGTCCGGAGCGGAACGGTCGAACAGGGCTCGGGGATCCTGCTCTCAGGGCAGGGGGAGGTACTGACGCCCGATCTGGGGTATCCGGGGACTGACGAACTCGTCCTGGTCCGCAGCTGGGGTCCGGCGGACGACTTGCCCGCGCGGCGTGTCTCGCACCTGCCGTCAGGTCTGGTCTCACTGACCACGGCAGCGCGCCTGTCGCTGCCGAGCGTGGTGCCCGCAGCGGTACCACCCCTGGGGGAACGAGTCCTCGCCGTCGGGCTCGACGCAGACGGTTCGCATCGGCTGGTGGTCGTGCTCAGCTGCCAGGTCACGGCCGTCGATGGCACGAGCTACCTCCTGGAGCCGATCTTCGACGCGCCCTGGCCCCTGGTCGGGGCAGCGATCGTCAGTCTGCGGGGGCAGCTGATCGGTGTGGTGGTGAAGCTGAACCAGCGGGACAACCGGCTCGTCGCCGAGCGGATCCCTGTCGCCTCGCCGTCCGGTGGGCGAGCCTCCGACCGGTCCGTCCCCGCCCTTCTCGACCCCGCCCGCTCACGCGCCGTCCTCGCTGCGGCGGACCTGCCGGATGCCGAAGCCTTGACGTACACGCTCGCCCTGGCCCTGGGGCGAGGACGTGAGGAGGGCCACCTGGACGCCGGCAACGTCTCGGTCCTCTCGAACTCCAGCCCTCGTGAGGCGCTCGACACGATCGTCCGCGTCGCCCAGCAAGCCGAACACACCTTTCTTCTCCACTACTGCGGTCCAGTAGTGACGGAGGCAGACAACGACGTCTTCCTCACCTTCTCCGACACGGTCCGCTCCACTCGCCCTCCGGTCAGCCTTTCGCTCAACGCTCTGGGGACGGTGTTGCAGCACAGCCCGGCCCGGTACAAGGTGCTCCTCCTCGACAGCCCCGTCCGTGACATGGGCATCCTCAGGTCATGGTTCGCATCGCGGGCGCGCGATGGCGCGTCCTGGTCGCTCTTGGCGGGCCCGCAGTCCGGGAGGCACCTCGCTCCCTTCACCGGGGATCTCGCCCGAGTGCTCACCGCCGGTGTCGAGGGCGGTCCCGAAATCCTGACGCTGCGCGCGGTAACCGAGGCGCTCATCGACCGCGGACGCGCAAGGGACACAGGGGAGGTACAGCTCCTGGAGCGGCGGGGCAGGGGGTCCGTCCCGGCGCTGCTCCTGCGAAACCGCGCCTACGGGCCCTATGACGAAGGCGTCGTGAAGTGGTTCAACGACGCGAAGGGCTTCGGCTTCATCACCCTGGACGACGGCGAGGACGTCTTCGTGCACTACAGCGCGATCGAACTGCCGGGCTTCCGGAAACTGGAGGCGGGTCAACGCGTCCGGGTCCGGCTCGTGCGCGGCCCGAAGGGACTCCAGGCCGCGCACGTCCGCGTCATGGCTGAGTGATCGCCTCCGGCTCCTCCGGCACCGTGGGCGGCTCCGCCGGTGTCGGCTGGGGGGCTTGGAAGAGGACCGCCCGGACCACCGGTGGGGCGAACAGGGCGGTGACGGGCGCGGAGAGGGTCAGTACGGCGCGGAAGGCGCGGCCCACGACGGGGTCGCTGGGGTAGCGCTCTTGGACGCGCCGCAGGTACCACTCGGCGGCGCGGTCCGCGGGCCGGGCGGCGACCGCGGTGCCGAGCGCGCCGGGCATCTTGCGGTCGGCACCGGCGGAGATGTCCCAGGCCTGCCGGGAGGCCGCGAGGACGGCCCGCTGGACGCGCAGCGTGGTGGGAGTGCGGCGGGGATCGGCGAGCGCGTCGCGCAGGGCGACCGCGCTCATCGCGGCGACGGCCATGCCCTGCCCGTAGATCGGGTTGAAGGTGCACAGGGCGTCGCCGGTGGCGAGGAACCCGGCGGGGCGGCGGCCGGGCAGGTCGTAGCGGCGGCGGACGTTGGCGGTCCGCCGGTAGCCGAACGCCGGGGAGAGCGGCTCGGCCTCGTCCAGCCAGCGGTGCAGCAGCGGATGCGGCAGCCGCTTGGCGTACGTCGCGAACGCGTCGTCGTCCGTGGGCGGTTCGTCGCCGCGCAGGCCCGAGACGATGACCAGGTGGGTGCCGTCCTCCAGCGGCAGCGCACCGCCGCCGTGGACCTGGGCGGGGCTGGGGTAGACGTAGTAGCCGGCGGTGTCGCCGCCGAGGACTCCGTCCTTGCCGCGGTAGACGCGGGAGGCGTAGGCGAGCCCGGTGTCGATGGTCTCCTCGCGCGGGGCCTCGGCGCCGATCGCGGTGAGCCACTGCGGGGCCTTGGTCCCGCTGCCGGACGCGTCGACGACCAGGTCGGCGTCGAGGGTCCGCTGCTCGCCGCGGGCGTCGCCGGAGCGGTCCCGCACCAGCACGCCGCGCACGCGCGAGGCGTCACCGGCCAGTCCGACGACGTCGGTGCCCTCGACCACGCTGATCACCGGGTTGGCCAGCACCCGCCGTCGCAGCAGCTCCTCCAGCTGGGCGCGGGAGCCGGTGTAGATGTGGGTCGTCGCGGGCACCCGGCGGAACCAGCGCTCGTCCTGCCTGAGCACCAGGTCCGACGGCATGCCCACCCGCGGCGCGCCCGCCGCCCGCAGGTCCGCGAGGAAGCCCGGCAGCAGCGACTCCAGCGCCGTCTGTCCGCCCTCCAGCAGCACATGCGGGTGCCGGCCCTGCGCCACCCCGGGCCGCGGCTGCGCCCCGTCCGGGAACCGGTCGCGCTCGACGACCGTCACCCGGTCCGCGTGCCCGGCGAGCACGTGCGCCGCGAGCAGCCCCGCGAGACTGCCCCCGACGACGACCGCGTGCCGCCCGGCCGGGATGCCGTCCTCGCTCCGACTGCCCTTGTCTCCAGCAGAGTTCACCGATCCGCTCCCCGGTCACCTGGTCGTGAGAGGTCACCAGTATTCCGGTCCGCACGGCGGGCCGAGGGCGTTTCGGGTCAGTTCGGGCGGGGTCCCCTCACGCCTCGTCGGTGTGGAGCCGCAGCGCGATCGAGTTGATGCAGTACCGCTGGTCCGTCGGCGTCGGATACCCCTCACCTTCGAACACGTGCCCGAGGTGTGAGCCGCAGCGGGCGCACCGCACCTCGGTGCGCACCATGCCGTGGGAGCGGTCCTCCACCAGCTCCACGGCGTCGGTGTCCTTGGGGTCGTAGAAGGACGGCCAGCCGCAGTGGGACTCGAACTTGGTGTCGGAGGTGAACAGCTCGGCGCCGCAGGCGCGGCACGAGTAGACGCCCTTGGTCTTGGTGTCGGTGTACTCACCGGTGAACGCGGGCTCGGTCGCGGCCTGGCGCAGCACCGCGTACTCGGCCGGGGACAGCTCCGCGCGCCACTGCTCGTCCGGCTTCTCGACGTCGTACGGCATGTGCTTCAGCCCCTTACTTCGACTGGCTCGACAGACGGTCCAGGATGCGCGGGCCGAGGTCGGTGACGTCGCCCGCGCCCATGGTGAGAACGAGATCGCCGGGGCGGGCCATTCCCGCGATCACGTCCGGCACCTCGGCCTTGTCGTGCACGGCCGTCACCTCGGCGCCCGCCGCGCGGGCCGCGTCGATGATCAGGTCGCTGGTGACCCCGGGGATCGGGTCCTCGCGGGCCGGGTAGATGTCGAGGACCACGGACGCGTCCGCGAGCGCCAGGGACTCGCCCATCTCCTTGCCCAGCTCCTGGGTGCGGGAGAACAGGTGCGGCTGGAAGACGACGAGGATGCGGGCCTCGCCGGCCGCCCCGCGCATCGCCTCCAGGTCGGCGGTCATCTCGGTCGGGTGGTGGGCGTAGGAGTCGATCACCTGCACGCCGGCGGCCTCGCCCTTGAGCTGGAGGCGGCGCTTGACGCCGGTGTACGCGGCGAGCGCCGGCGCCAGCTCGGCCGCCGGGACGCCCAGGGCCGCGCCCGCCGCGAGGGCGGCGACCGCGTTGTGGGCGTAGTGGCGGCCGGGGACGGAGACCGTGAAGGTGAGCGGCGCGCCGTCCAGCTCGACGGTGACCTCGCTCCTGAGGCCCTGCGGGACGACGGACAGGATCCGGACGTCGGCGTCGGCCGACTCGCCGTACGTGACCGTCTTCACCGTGCCGCCCAGCCGGCGGGTCAGCTCGCGCGCGCCCTCGTGGTCCGCGGAGATCACCAGGGTGCCGCCGGGGACGATCTTGCCGGCGAAGGTCTCGAAGGACTCGTGGATCTCGTCCATCGAGGCGTAGTTGGCGTGGTGGTCCAGCTCCACGTTGAGGACGATGGCGACCTCGGGGGCGTACTTGTGGAAGCTGCGGTCGCTCTCGTCGGCCTCGGCGACGAAGATCTCGCCGTCGCCGTGGTGCGCGTTGGAGCCGGGCGCGTCCAGGTCGCCGCCGATGGCGTACGACGGGTCCAGGCCCAGCGCGGTCAGGGAGACGGCGAGCATCGACGTCGTGGTCGTCTTGCCGTGGGTGCCCGCGACCGCGATCGGGCGCAGGCCGTCCATCAGCGCGGCGAGGGCGTCGGAGCGGTGCACGACGGGGATGCCCAGCTCGGCGGCGCGGGCCAGCTCGGGGTTGTCGGCGCGGATCGCCGAGGAGACGACCACGCAGCTCGCGTCGTCGGCGAGGTGCTCGGCGGCGTGCCCGATGTGCACGGTGGCGCCCAGCGCGCGCAGCGCCTCGGCGGTCGCCGAGTCCTTGGCGTCACTGCCGGCGACCTTGGCGCCGCGCTGCGCGAGGATCTTGGCGATGCCCGACATTCCGGCGCCGCCGATGCCGATGAAGTGCGGTCGGTCCATGGCGGTAGGAAGGCCGGGTGCCATGCGTGTCTTCTCCCCAGGTGCGGTACGCCGGGACGCTGGGCGGCGTCTCGGCAGGCGGTACGTCGGTGGGCGCGTCCCGGCCGCGGTCGGCCGGGGGCGCGCCGCCCAAGCCTATGCCTTGCTGTGGGAGAACAGTTTGAGCACCGGCACCCCGACCTTGTGCCGGGCCCGCGACGCCCAGTCGCGGTGGAAGAACTCCTCCACGTAGTGGGGATCGGTCAGGACGATCACCTCGTCCGCCCCGACCTCCGCGACCAGGGACTTCAGCGCGTCCAGCGGGTGGTCCTCGATCAGCCGCCCGTCGGCCGTGCTGCCCGCCGCGCGCAGGGCTCTCAGCGATACGTCGAGCGCCTGTTCCCCGGCGCTTCTGGCCTCCTCGCCCTCGGGCGTCTCCCCTTCACGCACGGCCTCCTCGACGGCGCCGAGGGCGAGGTCGTCGATGGCCCGCAGCAGACGGTCGGCCTGCTCGCCGCGCGGCTGCAGCAGCACGTGGAAGCGGACCGGCTCGTCGCCGTGCAAGGTGGTGACGAACTCCACGTCGGCGGACGTCAGGGCCTTCTCGATCATCAAAACGCTTGTGAACACCAGGCGCCCCTTCTCCTTCGAGGGCTTTCGCGCCCTCTGTCCTCCGTGGGCCGGACCAGGCCCTGCGGAAACCCTTCTGCCCCGTGATCGCACGGGTACTGCGCGTCCTGGTCTGCCGACCGGACACTGATGGAACGACCCATTCCACTTAAACGGAATGATCGATTCCATAGGAACTCATGACCGACGGTAACGGGAGAAGAGGAACCCGTCCTCCTCCAGCAGCGACACCAGCCCGAACCGCTGCGGGACCGCCATGCCCGGACCCCCGGCGATGCGCTGGGCGTCGCCCGCGGTGAGCGTCGGCGAGACCGTCAGACACAGCTCGTCGAGCACCCCGGCCGCGATCAGCTGCCCGAGCAGCCTCGGGCCGCCCTCGGTCAGCAGCCGGGTGTACCCGCGCTCCGTGAGCGCCCGTACGAGACGCGCGGGCTCCACGCCCACCCCGTCACCGGCGATCACCACCCGGGCCCCGGCCTTCTCGGCGGCCGCGATCCGCTCCTGGGCCGCCGCCGCGCCGGTCAGCACCAGCGTGGGCACGAGCGGCGAGGTGAACAGCGGCAGCGAGAAGTCCAGGTTCAGGCTCGCGGAGACCACCGCGATGGCGGGGGCCGGCCCCTGCCCGGCCGCCTCCCGCAGGGCGGCGAACTCCGCCCGCGAGCGCGCGGGCCGGTACCCCTCCTGGCGGACCGTTTCGGCGCCGACCACCACCACGTCGGCCAGCGCCCGCAGGGTGCCGAAGATCCGCATGTCCGTGGCGCTGGAGATCGGCTGGGACCGCCCCTCGTGCTGGGCGGCCCCGTCCAGCGTGGACACCATGTTGGCGCGCAGCC
Source organism: Streptomyces sp. JB150 (assembly GCF_011193355.1). Lineage (GTDB taxonomy): Bacteria > Actinomycetota > Actinomycetes > Streptomycetales > Streptomycetaceae > Streptomyces. Next base: position 5,930,623 of record NZ_CP049780.1, on the reverse strand, counting down.
AGGCCACCGGCTCACCCGGCCCCGGCTCGGGATAGGCATAGGCCTCCGCCAGCTCGGCGAGACTCCACTCACGGTCGTCGGCCTCGGCGGCCACAGGGAACAGGCGTCGCATGCGGAGCAGTGTTCCACGCCAGAGCAATACGGAACGTGTTCGCGGCCGAGGACGACGGCGCGTTATGGCGTGACGGGGAGCGGAGGGCGGGGCGCGGGCCGGAGCGGCCGGCCGCCACGGCGGCGCCCGTCCTGCGGGGGTGCGGCCGCCAGGGCGGTGCCCACCCTCCAGGGGTGCGGCCACCATGGCGGTGCCCGTCCTCAAGGGGTACGGCCACTACGGCGCTCGCCGTCCCGCGCCGGTACGGCCACCACGACGGCTACCGTCCCCTCGCCCGGCAACCTGGCCCGGTCCCAGCCCTGCCCCAGCCGCCCTGCCCCAGCCCCAGCCCCAGCAGGCACCCTCCCCGACCCCCTAGCATGGGTAACCGTGTCCTCCAGCCCCGCTCCCGCCGACCGCCGCCCCCCGATAACCGACGCGGCCACCCCCCTCTCCCTGTGCGCCCGCGAGCCTCACGTCCCCGCGGAGCGGCTCGTCGCGGAGATGGTCCCGCCGCCCCGGTTCGACTCGGTCCGCTTCAGCACGTACATCCCGGACCCGAACCAGCCCAGCCAGACCGAGGCCGTCCGCGTCCTGGAGTCCTTCGCGGCGGGTCTGGGCGGCGCGCACGCCTCCGGCAAGGGCACTTTGAAGCGCGGTCTGTTCGGCTTCGGCAGGGCGAAGGCCCCGAAGCTCCCGGCCGGGCCGCGCGGGGTCTACCTCGACGGCGGCTACGGCGTCGGCAAGACCCACCTGCTGGCCTCCCTCTGGCACGCCACCCCGGCCGCCCCCGAGTACAAGGCCTTCGGCACCTTCGTGGAGCTGACCAACCTGGTCGGCGCCCTCGGCTTCCAGCAGACCGTGCAAACCCTGTCCGGTCACCGCCTGCTGTGCATCGACGAGTTCGAGCTGGACGACCCGGGCGACACCGTCCTGGTGTCGACGCTGCTCGGCAAGCTGGTCGAGGCCGGGGTCGCGCTCGCCGCGACCTCCAACACCCTGCCCGGCAAGCTCGGCGAGGGCCGCTTCGCGGCGGCCGACTTCCTGCGCGAGATCCAGGGCCTGTCCGCACACTTCCGCACCCTGCGCATCGACGGCGAGGACTACCGCCACCGCGGTCTGCCGGAGGCCCCGGCGCCGTACTCGGACGAGCAGGTGACGAAGGCGGCGTACGCCACCGAGGGCGCGTCCCTCGACGACTTCCCGCACCTGCTGGAGCACCTGGCCCGCGTCCACCCGAGCCGTTACGGCGCCCTCACGGACGGGGTCAGGGCGGTGTGCCTCACCGGTGTGCGGCCGGTCCCCGACCAGTCGACCGCGCTGCGGCTCGTCGTCCTCGCGGACCGGCTCTACGACCGCGAGGTCCCGGTTCTGGCCTCCGGGCTGCCCTTCGACCGGCTGTTCAGCGAGGAGATGCTGAAGGGCGGCTACCGCAAGAAGTACTTCCGGGCGATCTCACGCCTGACCGCCCTCGCCCGCGACGCCAAGCCACTGGTGGAACCGGCCGCCGGCAACGACTGACCGGACGGAGGGGGCGGGGCCGCCCGCCGAGTGGCCCCGCAGGCCACTACCGGACAGCCCCGCCCAAGATCAAGAACTGGTTTCGGTCAGCCAACCCGCTCTTTTTGGGCGCTCTTTCGCTCGAAACGCTGAGTTAACCCTGCAACCAACTTTGCAGGGTTAACGTGTTTCTTGACCAACCGTTGACCAACCGTTGGTCCGGACTAGAGGCATGGGCGTTCGCGGGAGGGCAGCCATGTGCAGAGGTGCGACGGCACGGACCGCGTTGGCGGCCCTGGCCGTCGTGCTGTTGACCGTCCCCTGCCTCGCCGTCATGGCGTCGTTCGCACACGCGTACACAAAGGCCGACGTCGTGGCCACGACCCAGACCGGAATCGCCCCCTCCATCACGGCGCGGAGCCACGAGGAGCACACCTACCTCCGCACGGCGCCCTCCTGCGGCGACCCGAACGGTCATCCGCACTACCGCGACCGCACCCGCACGGTCGCGCCCGCGCCCGACGCGGCCGGCCGGCCACTGCCCGCCCGAGGGGAGCCGGGCACCGACCGCACCGCACTCCCGCCCGGTGTCGCTTACGACCGCGAGAGACCGCCGACAGCCTCCTCGCAGGCCGCACTCCAGGTCTTCCGGTGCTGAGCACACAGCAGTCCCCCACCTCTGTGTCTCCGTCATGCACGCCCGACGCGCCCCACGCGCGCCAGGAGGAATCACGACATCATGCAGCCCCTCATCGACCACGCCCGGAAGTTCGGACAGCGAGCTGAGGAGTTCGCCGGCCTCGCCGCGGGTCAGTCCCCGGAGGTCCTGTTCATCACCTGTTCCGACTCCCGGGTCGTCCCGGCGCTGATCACGGGCGCCCGCCCCGGCCAGCTCTTCGAACTGCGCACGGCGGGCAACATCGTTCCCCTCCACGCCTCCGCCACCCCGACGGGCGAGGCGGCCACCATCGAGTACGCCGTGGAAGTCCTCGGCGTGAAGGACATCGTGGTCTGCGGCCACTCGCACTGCGGCGCCGTCGGCGCGGTCGTGCGCGGCGACGACCTGGAGGCCGTACCGGCCGTGCGGGACTGGCTGGCACACGCCGCCGACCATCCCAAGTGCTCCGATCCGAGCGACCCGACGGTCGCCGAAGCCGTGCAGAACCACGTCCTGACGCAGCTGCGGCGGCTGCGCTCCTACCCGTGCGTGGAGAAGCGGCTCGCGGAGGACCGGATCCGCCTGCGCGGCTGGTACTACGAGGTGCACACGGGCACGGTGCGCGAACACCGTGCGGAGACCGACTCGTTCGAGGCTCTGTGAGGCCCGCCATGTCCGCCATATCCAAGTTCCCCCACCTCCGGCAGGACTTCCTCGCCTCCATCGTCGTCTTCCTGGTCGCCGTCCCGCTGTGCGTCGGCGTGGCGGTCGCCTCCGGCGTCCCGGCCGAAGTGGGCCTGGTCACCGGCATCGTGGGCGGTCTCGTCACCGGGCTCATGCCCGGCAGCAGCCTGCAGGTGTCGGGGCCGGCCGCCGGTCTCACCGTGATCGTCTTCGAGGCCGTCAGCGAGTTCGGGGTCGGCACGCTCGGGGTGATCGTGCTGGTCTCCGGCCTGCTCCAGCTCGCCATGGGCTTCCTGAAGATCGGCCGCTGGTTCCGGGCCATCTCCATCTCCGTCGTCGAGGGCATGCTCTGCGGCATCGGCCTGGTGATCATCGCCGGCCAGGTCTACGCGGCGGCCGGCCTGAAGGCGCCGGACACCGGCATCGGCAAGATCGTGGGCCTTCCCGGCGCGTTCGCCGACGCGTTCCGGTCCACCGAGGCCCTGGCCTCGCTCGCGATCGGCGCGGGCACCATCGCCGTCATCGTGCTGTGGAAGAAGCTGCCGAAGCCGGTGCAGTCCGTGCCGGGCGCCCTCGCGGCGGTGGTCCTGGCCACGTCCGCCTCGCTCGTCTTCGCCCTGCCGGTCGCCACCGTCGAGGTCGAGGGCCTGCTCGGCGTCATCCAGCCGCCGGGGGCCGAGGCCTTCGGCGAGCTGGGCAGCCCGGCCATCTGGGGCACGATCGTCGCGTTCGCGCTGATCGCCTCGGCGGAGAGCCTGTTCAGCGCGGCGGCCGTGGACCGGCTGCACGACGGTCCGCGCACCCAGTACGACAAGGAGATGGTCGCCCAGGGCACCGGCAACACGGTGTGCGGTCTGCTCGGCGCGCTGCCGATGACCGCGGTGATCGTGCGCAGCTCCGCCAACGTCAGCGCGGGTGCGAGGACCAAGGCGTCGCGGGTGCTGCACGGCGTGTGGCTGCTGCTCTTCGCCGCCGCGCTGCCGTCGGCGCTGGCGCTCATCCCGATCCCCGCCCTCGCGGGCATCCTGGTGCACGCGGGCTGGAAGCTGATCCCGTTCCGCCAGATCGCGGGGCTGTGGCGGGGTCACAAGGGTGAGGCGCTGATCCTCGTGGTGACCGCGGTGTCGATCGTCACCGTGAACATGTTCGAGGGCGTCCTGATCGGTCTCGCCCTGTCGGTCGTCAAGACCGCCTGGGAGGCCTCGCACGTCAAGCTGGAGGTCGTCGACAAGGGCGCAGGCCCGGTCCAGGCGTACCTGTCGGGCAACGCGACGTTCCTCAGGCTGCCGAAGATCCTCGACAGCCTGGAGTCCCTGCCCCAGGACCGCCCGGTCGAGCTGGACCTGTCGGGTCTGCACCACCTCGACCACGCGTGCCGCACGGCGCTGCGGAACTGGGCCGAGCGCCACAGCGCCACCGGCATCGAGCCGGTGAAACTGACCATGGCCGCCTGACCCGGCGTACTCCTCGGCCCCGGCGGCGCACTCCCACCCGGCGGGTCGCCCCGCCGGCGAACGCTCTGCCCGGCGGGTCGGCCCCGCCGGCACACCCCCACCCGGCGGGCCCCCGCCGGCGCACTCCCACCCGGCGGCCGGGCGGGGCCCGTCAGGCCCCGTCCGGGCCGCCGGGCCATTCCCTTCCTGCCCCCATCCCACCCCCACCCCCGCCGCTCTCATGGCCCCCACCCCACCCCCGGGCATATCGTGGCAGCATCGGGCATCCCGGACCCTGGGTGAGGGGGTCGTCATGGTGGAGGAGCTGCTGACCGCGGCCGCGGCGGTCGGGACCGCGGGGGTGGTCTACGTCGCGGCGGCGGCGCGGGTCGTGAAGCAGTACGAGCGCGGGGTGGTTTTCCGGCTGGGCCGGCTCATGGGGGACGTACGCCAGCCCGGCTTCACCATGATCGTTCCGTTCGTCGACCGGCTCAGCAAGGTCAACATGCAGATCGTCACGCTGCCGGTGCCGGCCCAGGAGGGCATCACCCGGGACAACGTGACCGTGCGGGTGGACGCGGTGGTGTACTTCCGGGTGATCGACGCGGCCAGCGCGCTGGTCAAGGTCGAGGACTACAAGTTCGCGGTCTCCCAGATGGCCCAGACCTCGCTGCGCTCGATCATCGGCAAGAGCGAACTCGACGACCTGCTGTCCAACCGGGAGAAGCTCAACGAGGGCCTGGAGCTGATGATCGACAGCCCGGCCGTGGGCTGGGGCGTCCAGGTCGACCGGGTGGAGATCAAGGACGTGTCGCTGCCGGAGACCATGAAGCGGTCCATGGCCCGGCAGGCGGAGGCGGACCGGGAGCGCCGCGCCCGGATCATCAACGCCGACGCCGAGCTGCAGGCCTCGAAGAAGCTCGCCGAGGCCGCCCACCAGATGGCCGACGCCCCGTCCGCGCTGCAACTGCGGTTGCTCCAGACGGTGATGGCGGTCGCGGCGGAGAAGAACTCCACGCTGGTGCTGCCGATCCCGGTGGAGCTGCTGCGCTTCCTGGAACGGGGCGCCGACGCCGACGCCGAGCACCGGCCGCCGCCCGCCCTCGGCACGTGAAAGGTGCTACGCGCGTTGTTCCCGTGACGCGAACCAGATGGTAGACACAGCGGATCGACTGTCCTGTCCGCCAGCAGGAAGGTTCATCCATGTCTGTGACCCGCCGTCAGGTCCTGTCCCGCACCGGCGCCCTGGGCGTGGGCATCGCGTTCACCGGAGCCGTCTCCGAGCTGTTCGCGGGCACGGCCGCCGCCCAGGGAACGGGCCACACCGGCTACGGTCCGCTCGTCCCCGACCCGAACGGCCTGCTCGATCTGCCGAAAGGTTTCCGCTACACGGTGCTGTCCCGCGAGGGCGACCCGCTGCGCTCCGGCGAGGGCCCGGTGCCCTCCCACCACGACGGCATGGCCGCCCTGCCGGGTCGCGGCGGCCGGGTCCACCTGGTCCGCAACCACGAGAACCGCGTGACGGCCCGCCTCGGCGTCCCCACCGTCGACGGCCTGACCTACGACCCGGCGGGCAAGGGCGGCTGTACGGCGCTCACCCTGGACGCCCGCAACAGGGTGCTGGACGAGCGGGTCGCCATCGCGGGCACCGCCGTGAACTGCTCCGGCGGCCCGACCCCCTGGGGCACCTGGCTGACCTGCGAGGAGACCGAGGACAAGGCGGGCACCAACGGCTACGCCAAGGACCACGGGTTCGTCTTCGAGGTCGACCCGGCCGACCCGCGCCGCACCGGAGCGGTCCCCCTGACCGCGATGGGCCGCTTCCAGCACGAGGCGGTCGCCGTCGACCCGGACAACGGCATCGTCTACGAGACCGAGGACGCGTTCGTCCAGCCGTTCGGGCTCTTCTACCGCTTCCTGCCGAACAAGCCGCTCGGCGGCACCGGCGCCCTGCGCGCGGGCGGCCGTCTCCAGGCGATGCGGGTCGCGGACCTGCCCGACCTGTCGGCCGTCCGGGAGCTGGGCGCCTGCTTCGACCGCGTCGAGTGGGTGGACGTACCCGACCCGCTGGCCGTGCGGACCCCGGTCCGGCTCCAGGACTACGGCCCGGGGGGCATCACCCGCGCGCAGAAGCTGGAGGGCTGCTACTGGGGCGGGCGCAGCGTGTACTTCGTGTCGTCGTACGCCCGCAGCCGGGAGGGCTCGGCCGCCGACCACTTCGGCCAGATCTGGCGCTACGACCCGGACCGGCGCCGGCTCACCCTGGTGGTCGTCTTCGGCCCGGACACCGACGTCCAGCTGCCCGGCGAGTCCCCGGACAACATCTGCCTGGCGCCCAGCGGCGGGCTGATGGTGTGCGAGGACGGCGCCGGCGGCCAGCACGTCTTCGGCGTCACCCGCAAGGGAGAGGTGTACCCGATGGCGCGCGGCCGGCAGAACATCGGGACCGAGGAGGAGCCGGAGTGGGGTGAGTTCGCGGGCGTCGCCTTCTCCCCCGACGGCCGGACCATGTACGTCAACTGCTACACCCCGGGGACGACGTTCGCGGTGACCGGCCCCTGGCGCCGCTAGCGTCCGGCTCCGCCCGTCCGGCCGGGTGACTTCCGGCGGGCGCTGAGCGCACCGACGGCGACGCGGGCCCGTTTCCTCACCCATGCCCGCTTACGTTCGTACGATGATCCTCCCAGTACGACGTGCCGCCGCCGTCTGTGCGCTCGGCGCGGTGCTCGCCGCGCTCGCCGCGTGCGGCGCCCCCGAGCCGGCCCGCACCGTCTCGCGGGCCGCCCCGCCGGTCCCGTCCAGCCCCGCGGCCTCCCGGCCGCCGACCCTCGCGCCGGGACCCGGCGGGCTGACGCCGGTCTTCCACCACGGCCCCCGCCGCGGCGACGACAAGACCGTCGCCCTCACCTTCGACGCCGACATGACCGCCGACCAGGGGCCGAGGGCGGCGGCGGGCGAACGGTTCGACCACCCGCGGCTGATCGCCACGCTGCGCACGCTGAAGGTGCCCGCCACCGTCTTCATGACGGGCCGCTGGGCCGAGGAGTACCCGGCACAGGCCCGCTCCATCGGCCGTGACCCGCTGTTCGAGGTCGCCAACCACTCCTACAGCCACTACGCCTTCACCGAGGACTGCTACGGCCTGCCGACCGTCGCCGAGGACCGGATGCGGGCCGATGTGCAGCGGGCGTACGCGGCCTTCCGCGCGGCGGGCGTGGCGAACGCGAAGCCGTACTTCCGCTTCCCCGGCGGCTGCTACGACCGGCGGGCCCTGCGCGCGCTGAGCGGCAGCGGGGTCACCGCCGTGCAGTGGGACGTGGTGAGCGGTGACGCGTTCGCGACGGACGCCGACGCGGTGGCCCGGCAGGTGCTGGACGGAGTGCGGCCCGGTTCGGTGGTGGTCATGCACTGCACACGCAGCGCCGCCCCGACGACCGAGCGGGCGATCCGCACGATCGTGCCCGAGCTGCGCCGCCAGGGCTTCCGCTTCGTGAAGGTGTCGGAACTGATCGGGTCCGCACCGCGCTGACCGGCCTACGCTGGAGGCATGAGCGAGGCCGAGGTCAACGACTACTGCCTGATCGACGCGACCAGGCCGCCCCGGGCGGACGGGCCGCCGTACGCGGAGTGCGTGCTGTGCCGGGAGCCGACGGAGTACCCCGAGTCGTACAAGGGGATCACCCTGTGCCCGGTGTGCGAGTGGCAGGAGGCCCAGCGCACCGCGTGCTCGGGCTGATCCCCGGCTCAGTCCGGTCTTCGTGAGGCCAGCGCGCTCGCGACGGCTGTCGCAACCGCCGCGAGCAGCGCGGCGCCGCCCAGCGGCAGCAGCGGCAGGGCGACCGTGCCGGAGCGGGAGCCGGTGACCAGGCCGCTCACCGCCGCGTTCGCCGGGGAGCCGGTCGCCACCAGCGCCAGCAGCGCGGCGAGCAGCAGCGCGGGCACCGCACGGCCGGTCGAGCGCAGCACCGGACGGCTGGTGAGCGCACCGACGGCGGTGCCGAGCAGGGCGCAGGCCAGTGTGGCGAGCGCACCCGCCGCACCGGCCGGGAGCCGCGGCACCGGGGTCTGCCCGTCGGCGCCCGCCGGATCGCTGATCAGCGTCACCACGAGGGTGGCGGCCGCGCCGAGGGCGGTCGCGGCGGCGAACGCCACCAGCAGTGCGGCGAGGTGCGCCCGCGCCGGACCGGCCGCCGCGGCGGCACAGGCGCGCGCGGCGGCCGGTTCGCCCCCGGCGCAGATCCGGGTGAGCCAGGCGGCCACGGGGAGCAGTGCGGCAGCCGCGTATCCGAGGGAGTCGAGCACCGGCTGGCCGCCCTGGACGCTCACGACGAGGAAGACGGCGTAGAGGATGAACGGCGGCAGCCAGCGCTGCGATCGCGCGAGCAGCGCCGCCTGGTAGCGGAGCAGGGCGGGCAGGCCGGTCAGACGGGTGACCACGGCGGTCCAGGCGGTGAGGGGGGTCAGGGCGGTCATCGGCGGCTTCCCTGGCCGGCGGGGGCGATGGTGTGCACGGAGACGACGTGCCAGGGCGGGGCCGCGGTCAGCAGGGCGCGCAGCAGCACGTCGGAGCAGGCGGCGGGGGCGGTGAGCCGGTGGGTGCCGGGGCCGGTCACGGTGGCGGTGGTGACGATCCGCCCGGCCGCGGCGGGCAGCGGCGCGCCCGGCGGCCCCTGCGCCTCGACGACGACCCGCGGGCCGGTGGGGGCGGACGCCGCGGGCGCGTCCGCGCGGCGCCGGTGGAGGGCGCCGTCGCGGACCTCGTACACGGCGTCGGTCGCTCCGGCCAGCCGCCGCGGGTCGTGGTCGACGAAGACGACCGCGCCGCCGACGGCGGTCCGCTCGGCGACGGCGCGCTCCAGCTCTTCCCGGGCGGCGGTGTCCAGACCGGTCCAGGCCTCGTCCAGGACCAGCAGCTCGGGGTCGGCGAGCAGGGCCTGGGCGACGGCCACCTTCTGGCTGCTGCCCTTCGACAGCTGCCGCAGCGGTGTGTGGGCGTGCTCCCCGGCGCCGAAGCGCTCCAGCCAGACGCCGGCGGCACGGTCGGCCGCCGCGCGGGAGAGGCCGTGCACGGCGCCGAGGTGGCGCAGATAGGTGACGGGGGTGAAGGGGAGGGCCGGCGGGAAGCGTTCGGGGACGTAGGCGGTGCGGGGCCGGCCGGTGATCCGGCCCTCGGTGGGCGCGTCCAGGCCGGCGAGGAGGCGCAGCAGCGTCGACTTCCCGCTGCCGTTGGCTCCCTCCACGCGGGTCAGGGCGCCGGGCGGCACGGACAGGTCGACGCCGCGCAGCACCCAGGAGCCGCGCGGACCGTAGCGGCGGCCCACGCCCTCCAGTCGCAGCTCCCGCCCCATGGCCCCCCCTGTCCCGCGGTTCTCGCCTGGCAGACTGAAGAACGTGACACACGACGCCTCCGTTCCCGACTCCCCCGTGCCCGGCGACTCCCCCTTCCGGTCCGCACGCTCGCCCCGCGACGACGCTCCGCAGTTCGTCCTGCCGCTCGTCGTACGGATCGAGCGCGCCGCGCCGCCCGCGCGCACCGACGCCCTGGAGACGGCGGCCCGCGCGGTGCTGGTGGTGCTCAGCGACGAGCGGTCCCTCGGGGACGGTGAGTGGGCGCGGGCGATCCGGGACTGGCAGGACGCGCGGATCCGCAAGGTGGTGCGGCGGGCGCGCGGCGCCGAGTGGCGCAAGGCGTCGGCGCTGCCGGGGATCACGGTCACCGGGAAAGCGGCGGAGGTACGAGTGTTCCCGCCGGTGCCACTGGACGGCTGGCCGAAGGAACTGGCCAGGCTCCAGGTGTCCGGCACCGAACTCGACGACCCGGAGCCGCCTCTCCCCGCCGACCCGGGAGCGCCCGTGCTGTGGCTGAACCCCGAGGTGGAGATGTCGGCCGGCAAGGCCATGGCCCAGGCCGGGCACGGCGCCCAGCTCGCCTGGTGGGAGCTGGGCGACGAGGACCGCACGGCCTGGCGCGAGGCCGGCTTCCCGCTCGCCGTACGCACCGCCGCCCCCGGCCACTGGCAGGCCCTGACGACCAGCGGCCTCCCGCTCGTCCGCGACGCCGGCTACACCGAAGTCGCCCCCGGTTCCTGCACGGTGGTCGCGGACCATCCGGCACTGCGGCGGCGGGCACGGGCGTAGGACGCGACGGGGTCAGCGCACTGCGTGCCCGGCCGGGGCCCGCAGCGTACGGCGCAGGCCCGTGGCGCACGCACGGCAGCGGCCCGCCCGGACCACGCGTCAGCGAGTGGTCCGGGCGGGCCGCTGCCGCCTTGTCGTGCGGTGAGGGAACGGGCGGTGCGTTTGCCGGCAGCCCTTCAGGGGGTGCGAGGGCCGTGGTGTCCGGGCGGTCAGATGCGGCCTCCGGTCAGGCGGGTGATCGGACCCTGGCCGCTGCGCTCGACGAGGCGGCCCGCCACGAAGGACGCCGTGGCGAGGGCCGTCACGCCCGTCGCGGTTCCGGCGGCGATGAGCTTGCGGTTCTTGACGACGGTCCACGCGGTGCCGGCGACCGAGGCGACCTGGCCGGCGGCCGACACGACGGTCTCCCGGGTGCCCGCGAGCGCGCTGCTCGCTGAGGACACCGCCCGGGACGCCCCGGCGGACGCCGACCGGGCCGCCCGCGCGGCGGTCGCACCCGGCGACGCCGCCTTGTCCGCCGCCTTCGTCGCGGTTCTGCCGCCCGCCGCCGCGGCCGACGACGCTGTCTTCCCGGTCTTCTCGGTCTTCTCGGCTGCCTTGGTCGCGACCGCCTTCGTCGTACGGGCGGCGCGCGCCGTCTTGCCTTCCTGCTCCTGTGAGTTGGCCATGGAGAGCGCGTTACCGCATCCGCCGCGGGCAAACGCGGCCGTCCCGGCACGGGGTGCGGCGACGACGGCCGGGTTCGGCCACGACGGCTGGGTTCGGCCAAGCCGGCCGCGTCCCGCCACGACGGCGACAAAGCCGCGTCCGGCCACGACGGCGACGACGGCTGCGGCCGGCCACGACAGGCGTCCGGCCACGACGGCTGCGTTCGACCGCCCAGCGCGGGTAGACGGGCGGAAAGGAGCCGAGCGCTCCGTCCGGCACACACGTCCGGCACACACGACTCACGGAGGTTGTCATGCCCGGCATACTCGACCGCATCAAGCGCTACAGCCGCACCCCCCAGGGCCGGCGGACCATCGACTCGGCGCGGCGGGCGGCGTCGGATCCCCGCAACCGCGCGCGGGCCCGCACCCTCCTCGGCAAGCTGCGCCGCCGGTGACCACCAGCCCGTGCCCCGGCCGCACCCACGGGTGCGGGCGGCGGCGGGCGCATACCCCGCCCCGGCGGGGGCATCCGGGCTCCTGCCGGTATCGAACACACCGCCGGGGCGGGTCGACGACGGGAGGGCAGCGGCCATGGCGACGGGATCGTCCGTGACACAAGGGGGCCTGCGGGCCCGACTCCGCCCGGGGCGCGGTGCGGGTGCCGCCCGCGCCCGCCGGGCGGCGAACGGTTCCGTCGTCGACGCCGCGGCCCGCTGGGGACTGGTGGCGCGCGGCACGATCTATCTGCTGATCGGCGTGCTGGCGCTGCGCATCGCCGACGGCAGCGGCGGCTCCCGGCAGGCGGACAGCAGCGGAGCCGTCCAGGAGCTGGCCCGGCAGCCGTTCGGCGAGACGCTGGTGTGGGCCATCGGCATCGGCCTGGTCGGCATGGCCCTGTGGCGGCTGACCGAAGCCGTCTTCGGAGCGTCCGGCCCGGACGGCGACAAGGCCTCCAAGCGCGCCCTGAACGCCGGCCGCTGTGTCTTCTACGGTTTCTTGGCGTTCTCCGTGCTGACGTTCGTCACCTCCTCCAAGAACAGCGAGGGCAGCGACGCGACCTCACGGGACCTGACCGCCCGGGCCCTCGAACTTCCCCTCGGACGCTGGCTGGTGGGCCTCGCGGGCCTCGTCATCCTCGGTGTCGGCGTCGGGATCGGCGTCCGCGCGGCCCGGCGCACCTTCCACAAGCACCTCAACAGGGTGCGGATGTCCCGGCGGGCCCGGCGCGTCGTGGACGTCCTCGGCGTCACCGGCGGCGTGGCGCGCGGCCTGGTCTACGCGGCGGCCGGCGTCTTCGTGGTCACCGCCGCGGTGCAGTTCGACCCCGGGAAGGCCAAGGGCCTGGACGGCACGCTGCGCTCCTTCGCCGACACCCCGGCCGGGCCCTGGCTGCTCGGTCTGGTGGCGCTCGGCCTGGCCGTCTTCGGCCTGTTCTCGATCGCGATGGCCCGCTACCGCAGGGTCTGAGCGGACCCCGGCCCGATCCCGTTCCCCGGCCCCGTGCGGACCGAACCTCAAATGTTGCTCTGAAGGTGGATGCGACAGGGTTCGACGCCCGGGGCCGGGGCCATACCCCCCTCACGCCTGCTGGAGAGCGCGGAGGTGGGGGACCATGCGGCGACTGGGAACGGGCATCGGGTGGCGGCCGGAGATCGCGGACGCCGTCGAGGCGATGCCGGGCGTCGACTGGGTGGAGGTCGTCGCCGAGAACGTCTGCCCCGGCCATCTGCCCGACTCGCTGCGACGGCTGCGCGAGCGCGGCGTGACCGTCGTACCGCACGGGGTCTCCCTCGGGCTCGGCGGCGCGGACCGGCCGGATGCGGGCCGGCTCACGGCGCTGGCCGAGCGGGCCGAGGCGCTGGGCTCGCCGCTGGTCACCGAGCACATCGCGTTCGTCCGCGCGGGCGGCCCGCTGACCGCCTCACCGCGGCTGGAGGCGGGACATCTGCTGCCGGTGCCGCGCACCCGCGACGCGCTGGACGTGCTGTGCGAGAACGTACGGATCGCCCAGGACGCGCTGCCCGTGCCGCTCGCGGTGGAGAACATCGCCGCGCTGATCTCCTGGCCGGGCGAGGAGATGACGGAGGGCCAGTTCCTGTACGACCTCGCGGACCGCACGGGCGTACGGCTGCTGATCGACGTGGCGAATCTGCACACCAACCACGTCAACCGCGGCGAGGACCCCGCCAAGGCGCTCGCCGAACTGCCCCTGGAAGCCCTCGCGTACGTCCATGTCGCGGGCGGCTTCGAGCGCGACGGGGTGTGGCACGACAGCCACGCCCACCCCGTCCCGCGTCCGGTCCTCGACATCCTCACCGACCTCGCCTCCCGGGTGTCACCGCCCGGAGTGCTGCTGGAGCGGGACGAGAACTTCCCGGAGCCGGAGGAGCTGAGGGGCGAGCTGCGGACGATCCGCGCGGCCCTGGCGGAGGGCCGCGCGAGGGCGCGGGCGGCGGGTGCCCTGACCGCCTCCGCCGACGCCCAGAAGGCCGCGGCTCCCACACCGGCAGCCTCCGCCGCCGCCCCGACCGCCTCCGCCGCTCCGGAGGCCCCCGCCGACGCCCCGGGAGCCTCTGCTACAGCTCCTGCCCGGGAACGGCTCGCCCTCGCCCAGACCGCCCTGCTCTCCGCGCTCGTCGCCGGGACGCCCGTGCCGGAGGGGTTCGACCGGGCCCGCCTCCGCGTGCAGGCGCGGGCGCTCGCCGGGAAGCGGGCCGGTGTCGTGGCGAAGGTGGCGCCGGAACTGCCCGCGCTGCTGGGGGACGCGTACCGCACGGAGTTCCTCGCCTACGCGCACGGCCGTCCGATGACCGGCGGCTACCGGCGCGACGCCCTGGACTTCGCCGAGCACCTGCTGCGCTCCGGCCGCCTGGAGACGCGGGTGCGGCGCGAGGTGCGGGCGTGGTGGCGGGAGCGGTCCGGCCCGGTGCCGTACTCGGCGCGTCCGGCCGTACGGCTCGCCCGCGGCGCCCGACGGGTCCTGCTGCGACGCTGACCCGGCCGTCCCCGCCCGGTCTGACCACGCCCGACGGCCACGGAACAGAACGTCACATACCGGCAACGTCCCGTCCGGATTTTGAACGGGGCATGGCATTCCGCGGACCGACGGCATAGAAACACGGCATGTTCTGGGTCCCGCTCCTGCTCCTCGCCTGGTCCGCCGCCGGGGCGGCGTGCGCCTCCCTGTGCCTCGCCGCCGTACGCACGGCCGGGGCGGACACGGACCCGGCACACGAACTGACGCTCTACGAGGCCGCGTTCCTGTCCGGCGGCCCCGTGCGGGTCGCCGATCTCGCGCTGCTCTCGATGGCCCGTCAGCGCCGCCTGCTGCTCGCGCACACCGGCTGGGCGACCGTCGTCGACCCGCACGGGCGGGACGACATAGAGCGCTCGGTGATAGGAGCGATCGGCCCGCGGGGGCAGTCCCCCATAGCTCCGGTCCGGGCCGCCGCCGCGACCACCGACGCGGTGCGCGGGCTCGCCGACCGGCTGGTCCGCGCGGGTCTGGCCGTGCCGGCCGGGGCCCGGACGACGGTCGCGGCCGGTGTGCGGCAGGTGCGCGCCGCGGCCACAGCCGTGGTCGTGCTGGGCGTCACCGCGCTGCTGCTGCCCGGCGAACCGGGGCTGGAGCGGTACCTGATCGCCTGCTGGTTCGCGCTGCCCCTCGTCCTCTCCCTGGGCTGCCTGGCCCTCGCGCGCATCGAGGCGCACCCGTGCTCGCGGTGGGCCTCCCCGGCCGGGCAGCGGCTGCTGGCCGCGCTGCCCCGGCACCGCGGCGACCACACCGACGACCGCGCGTACCTCACCGCGGTCGCCGTCCACGGCGTCCGCGCGGTCGGCGAACCGGAACTGCGGGCGGCGTTCGACCGCCGGCACTGACCCGGCGCCGGTCCCTCCTTCCGCCCCGCCCCGCCCCGCCGAACATTCCGGTGACACCTGTTCGGGGGGCGTGCGGAAGCACGCGGCGACACCGGGCCCCCGGTGCTTGCCTTCGGTGACACGCGAACGAAACATCCCTTTTGTCGCTGCCGCGCACCGAAAGGGAGTACGCGATGAGAGCTGCCGCCCTCTACACGGCCGCCGGGTCCCTGCTGCTGACCACCCTCGCCGCCGCCCCCGCCGGCAGCGCTCCCCGCTCCCCGGCGCCCCCGGAGGCGAGCGGCACCGCGGTGGCCGTCGCCCGGGCGGCCGTGCGGGGCGTCGAGTTCGGCCCGTGCGACGGCGCCGGCCAGGACCTGCCGGGCCGGATGGAATGCGGCACGGTACGCGTCCCGCTCGACTACGCGCGGCCGGGCGGCCGGCAGATCGAGCTGGCCGTCAGCCGGGTCCGGGCCACCCAGCGCGACCCGGGCAACAGCAAGCACAAGGTGCCCCGGCAGGGCGCCCTCGTCTTCAACCCCGGCGGCCCCGGCGCCTCCGGCTTCCACTTCCCGCTGGTCGGCAGGCTGCCCGAGTGGAAGCGCATCGCCGCCGCCTACGACCTGGTCGGCTACGCGCCGCGCGGCGTCGGCCGGTCCGCCCCGCTGTCCTGCCGCGACCCGAAGGACGTCTTCAAGGGCCCCACCCAGGCACCCACCCACCCCTCGGAGTCGTACAAGCGCGAACGCATCGCGCAGGCCAAGGCGTACGCGCGCGGCTGCGCCGAGCGGTCCGGTGACGCGCTGCGCCACTACCACTCCCTCAACAACGCCCGCGACCTGGACGTGCTGCGCGCCGCGCTGGGCGAGGAGAGACTGACGTTCCTCGGGTCCTCGTACGGCACCTACTTCGGGGCGCTGTACGCCACCCTGTTCCCCTCGCACGTACGGCGGATGGTGTTCGACTCGGCGGTGAACCCGGACCCGGCGCAGATTTGGTACCGCAACAACCTCGCCCAGTCGGCGGCGTTCGAGGAGCGCTGGACGGAGGTGAAGGAGTGGATCGCCCGGCACCACGGCGTGTACGGGCTGGGCGAGACCGAACAGGCCGTGCAGCGCAGCTACGACCGGGCGCGGGCGCGGCTGGCCGCGGAGCCGGCCGGCGGGAAGGCCGGGCCGGGGCAGCTGCAGAACCTGTTCCTCCAGGCCGGGTACTACGACGACTACTGGCCGGGGCGGGCGCACGCGCTGTCGGCGTACCTGAAGGGCGATCCGCAGCCGCTGGTCGACCTGGCCGCGCCGCGCCGGGAGGCGGCGGCCGAGGCGGAGAACGCGAGCGCGGTCTACACGGCCGTGGAGTGCAACGACGCCCCCTGGCCGACCCAGTGGGAGGTGTGGGACCGGGACAACACGCGGCTGGCGCGGGTGGCGCCGTTCGAGACGTGGGACAACGTCTGGATGAACCTGCCGTGCGCGTACTGGGCGGCGCCGCGCCAGCAGCCGCTGGACGTGCGGACCGGGCCCGGCGAGCTGCCGCCGACCCTGATTCTGGCGGCGGAGCGGGATGCCGCGGCGCCGTACGAGGGGGCGCTGGAGCTGCACCGGCGGCTGTCGGGGTCGGTGCTGGTCACCGAGCGGGACGCCGGGACGCACGGCATCGTGGGCGGCCCCAACGCGTGTGTGAACGGGCACGTCGAGGCGTACCTCCTGGAGGGCCGGGTGCCGGGGCGGCGCGCCGCGTGCGCGCCGCACCCGGAGCCGGAACCGCGCGCCGCGCGGTGACGGCTCGTCAGGCGAGCCCGGCCACCAGGTCGGCCACCGACTTGCGGCGGCCGGTGAAGAAGGGGACTTCCTCGCGGACGTGCAAGCGGGCCTCGGAGGCGCGCAGGTGGCGCATGAGGTCGACGATCCGGTACAGCTCGTCGGCCTCGAAGGCGAGGATCCACTCGTAGTCGCCGAGCGAGAAGGAGGCGACGGTGTTGGCGCGGACGTCCGGGTAGCCGCGGGCCATCTTGCCGTGGTCGGCGAGCATGCGGCGGCGGTCCTCCTCCGGCAGGAGGTACCAGTCGTAGGAGCGCACGAAGGGGTAGACGCTGACGTAGTCGCGGGGCGTCTCGTCGGCGAGGAACGCCGGGATGTGCGAGCGGTTGAACTCGGCCGGGCGGTGCAGCGCCATGTTGGACCACACCGGCGTCAGCGCGCGGCCCAGGCGGGTGCGGCGGAAGAGGTTGTAGGCCTCCTGCAGCTGGTCGCTGGTCTCGGCGTGCCACCAGATCATCAGGTCGGCGTCGGCGCGCAGACCCGAGACGTCGTAGGTGCCGCGGATCGTCACGTCCTTCGCGGCGAGCTGGTCGAACAGCTCCTGGACCTCTTCGGCGTAGCCCGCGCGGTCCTCGGGGAGGACGTCCTTCAGCTTGAACACGGACCACAGGGTGTAGCGGATGACCTCGTTGAGGTCCTTGGCCAGCTTGCCCTTGTTCGGGATCCGGCCGGGGGTGGTGGCGTCGTCACTCATGTCCCTCATTCTCCCGCTCCGCCGTGCAGGCTCTGCACCGGGTGGGCGGTGAGCTGCTCCACACCGCGCAGGTCACCGGCCAGCTGGTCCACCGCGGCGTACGCGCTCGCGACGCACGCGGGGACGCCGACGCCGTCGTAGGCCGCGCCGCAGACGGCGAGGCCGGGCAGGCCGGCGAGGTGGCCGCGGACGCGGGCCACGCGCGCGTGGTGGCCGACCGGGTACTGCGGCAGGCCGCCGTCCCAGCGGGTGACGCGGGTGGCGACGGGGGCGGCGTCGAGGCCGGTGGCCGCCGCGAGGTCGTGGCGGGAGACGGCGACCAGGCCGGCGTCGTCGCGGCCGAGGATCTCCGTCTCGCCGTAGCGTCCGACCGAGGTGCGCAGGACCACCGTGCCGGGGTCCTCCTCGGCGATCCAGGCCCACTTGTGGGAGGCGAACGTGGCCGCCTTGATGGTGCGGCCGTCGACCGGGGGGACCAGGAAGCCGCTGCCCTCGGGGAGGCGGACGTCGGCGCGGCGGTAGGCGAGGGTGATCAGCGCCATCGACGCGTACTCCACGGCCGCCAGCTCGGCCGCGGCCGCGGGGGCCTCGGCGCGCAGCAGGCCGGCGGCGGCCGGCGCGGGGACGGCGACGACCACGGCGTCCGCGTGCAGCGTGCGGCCGCCCGCGGTGATCCGCCAGCCCGTGCCGGTGTCCCGGCGCAGCTCGGTCGCCGGCGTCCGGGTCAGGATCTCGCCGCCGCGGGAGCGCACCGAGTCGGCGACGGCGAGCGGCAGGGTGCCGACGCCGCCCTCCAGGCCCATGAAGACGGGGCCGGTCCGCGGGTTCGCCGCCGCCTTGGCCTGGATTTCCCGGACGGCCTCGGTGAGCGAGGTGTGGGTGCGGGCGGCCTCGAAGAGCTGGGGGACGGCGGAGCGCAGGGACAGCCGGTAGGCGTCGCCCGCGTAGACCCCGCCGAGCAGGGGTTCGACAAGGCGGTCGACGACCTCGCGGCCCAGCCTGGCCGCCACGTACTCCCCGACCGCGATGTCGTCGCCGACCTCGGTGCGGGGCAGTTCGGCGTCCCGCTCGATGCGGCGCACGCCCTCCTCGGAGAGGACGCCGGACAGGGCTTCGGCGGTGCCGGGGACGCCCATGACGTGGCCCTTGGGCATGGGGCGCAGGACTCCGCGGGTCCACAGTGCGGCGGTGCTGGTGGCGGGCGGCTGGAGCCGGCCGGCGAGGCCCACCTCGCGGGCGAGGCCGATCGCCTCGGGGCGGCGGGCCAGCAGGGACTCGGCGCCGAGGTCGACCCGTACGCCCGCGATCTCGCCGGGCAGCAGCTTGCCGCCGACCCGGTCGGACGCCTCCAGCACGGTCACCCGCGCCCCGCGCTCCAGCAGCCGGTGGGCGGCGGCCAGCCCGGCGATGCCCGCTCCGATGACGACGACCCGTCCGCCGTCGCCGTTCCGTACTCCGCTCATGCCCTCACCCTCTCAAACACCACTGACAGTGCCGCTCGCGGGCCGTGTCCCGGCCGAGGCCCGACCGTGACCGGTTCGAGGCCTGGCGCGCCAAACGTTCGCCGGTGCCCGCGCGTCACAGGAATGTCCGTCGCACCGACACCCGGGGGGTACACCCGTATGCGCACTCGACACTCCGCCCGACGACCCGTCCGGTATCTCGCCGGGCTGCTGCTGGCCACCGCCCTCGCGGCCACCGGATGCAGCGGCGAGGGCGACGCGTCCGGGGCCGCCGACAAGGGGGCCAAGGCCGCCGACGCGGGGGCGGGCTACGCGGAGGGCTCCTCCGGCAGCCGGTCCCGGACCGCGCAGGACAAGGCGCCGAAGCCCGCCGCGAGCCACATCATCCGCACCGCGTCCCTGACCGTGCAGGTGAAGGACGTGCCCCGGGCGCTCGCCGAGACCCGCGCGATCGCCGAGGGCGCGGGCGGCCACGTCGGCCGGGAGACCACCCACCGCAACGACGACGAGGAGTACACCGAGCTGGTGCTGCGGGTGCCGGTCGACCGGTACGAGGAGGTGCTGGAGGACCTGGAGGGCACGGGCCGGCTGCTGGAGCGCACCGCGAAGGCGCAGGACGTCACCGAGCAGGTCGTCGACGTGGAGAGCCGGATCCGCACCCAGCGGGCCAGCGTGGAGCGGATCCGCGCGCTGATGGAGGAGGCGACCAAGCTCGGCGACGTGGTGACCCTGGAGGGCGAGCTGAGCAGCCGGCAGGCCGACCTGGAGTCACTGCTCGCCCGGCAGGCGTCGCTGAAGGACCGGACGAGTCTGGCGACGATCACCGTGTCGCTGAACGAGACGCCGGCGGTGCAGGACGCCGCCGACGACGACCCGGGCGTCGCGGACGCGCTCGGCGGCGGCTGGGCGGCGTTCCTCGGAATGCTGCGCTGGATCGTCGTGGCGCTCGCCGCGGTGCTGCCCTTCGCCGCGCTGGCGGCCCTGCTGGTGCTGGCGTGGCTGCGGCTCGTCCGGCCCCGGCGGGCACACCGCGCGGCGGAGCCGGCCGCGGTCACGGCGCTCGGCCCGCTGCCCGCGCACGGACGCGGGCCCGGCTGGACCGATGAGCCCGGCAGGTCCGGGGAGGAGACACCTGCGTCCGCGATCAGCGAGGAGACGCGGCGCGCGGAACAGGAAGGGCCGCGCGACTGAAATCCCGGGCCCCCGTAGCGTGTTCGCATGAACATGAGCCGTACGAACCGTCCGAAGGGTGCCCGGCAGCGTCTGGTGGTGATCGGCGGGGACGCCGCGGGAATGTCCGCGGCGTCCCAGGCCCGCCGCCTGAAGGGCCCCGGCGAACTGGAGATCACGGCGTTCGAGCGGGGCCACTTCACCTCGTACTCGGCGTGCGGCATCCCCTACTGGGTGGGCGGTGACGTCGACGACCGCGACCGGCTGATCGCCCGCACCCCCGAGGAGCACCGGGAACGCGGCATCGACCTGCGGCTGCGCACGGAGGTCACGGAGATCGACGTCGACGGGCAGCGGGTCCGCGCGCGGGACCTCGCCACCGGTGCCGAGTCGTGGACGCCGTACGACCACCTCGTGATCGCCACCGGGGCGCGGCCCGTGCGGCCGGACCTGCCCGGGGTGGACGCGCCCGGCGTGCACGGGGTGCAGACCCTCGACGACGGGCAGGCCCTGCTGGACACCCTCACCACCGTGGAGGGCCGCCGCGCGGTGGTCGTCGGGGCGGGCTACATCGGCGTGGAGATGGCCGAGGCGCTGCTGCGCCGCGGCTTCGAGGTGACGGTCGTCAACCGGGGCAGCCAGCCGATGTCCACGCTCGATCCCGACATGGGCCGGCTGGTGCGCGAGGCGATGACGGGGATGGGCATCACCATGGTGGACGACGCCGAGGTCACCAAGGTGCTCACCGGGGACGACGGGCGGGTCCGCGCGGTGGCCACCGAGGACGGCGAGTACCCGGCGGACGTGGTCGTCCTCGGGATCGGGGTGCGCCCGGAAACCACGCTGGCCGGCGCGGCGGGCCTGCCGCTCGGCGCGCACGGCGGTCTGCTGACCGATCTCGCGATGCGGGTGCGCGGTCACGAGAACATCTGGGCCGGCGGCGACTGCGTGGAGGTGCTGGACCTGGTCTTCGGCCGCGAGCGGCACATCGCGCTGGGCACCCACGCCAACAAGCACGGCCAGGTCATCGGCACCAACATCGGCGGCGGGTACGCCACGTTCCCCGGAGTGGTCGGCACCGCGGTCAGCAAGGTGTGCGACCTGGAGATCGCCCGCACCGGTCTGCGCGAGAAGGACGCGCACCGCGCGGGCCTGCAGTACGTGGCGGTCACGATCGAGTCCACGAGCCGCGCGGGGTACTACCCCGGCGCCTCCCCCATGACCGTCAAGATGCTCGCCGAGCGCCACACCGGCCGCCTCCTCGGCGTCCAGATCGTCGGACGGGAGGGGGCGGGCAAGCGGGTCGACATCGCCGCGGTGGCGCTGACCGCCGGGCTGACCGTGGAGCAGGTGGCCCACCTGGACCTCGGGTACGCGCCGCCGTTCTCCCCCGTGTGGGACCCGGTGCAGGTCGCCGCGCGCAAGGCCGCGGTGGCGGTGCGGGAAGCGCCGTGAAGACTGCGGTGACGTCGCCGGGCGCGGGGCGCGGACGGCCTGCGCCGGCCCGCAGCCCGCGTGTCGCCTAGGCCGTCCCGGTGACCCGCGGCAAGGACGCCACAGACGCCCCGGAGGCAGCAGCCGCCTCAGTCGTCCCCGGCCTGGCATGCGCAGCGACCCGCGCGGAGCGCAGCCGGTGGCTCACCGCCTCGTCCAGCGTCACCGGCCGCTGCATCTGCGCGGCCAGCCGCCCGGCCTCCTGGCCCAGCCGGGCCACGTCCTCCCAGGGCAGCCGGACGACGAGGGCGAGTTCCGCCTCGCCGTCGGGCAGGGCGTGCATCGCAGGGGTCACACGGTCGCTCATCGGCTGTTCCTCACGTCGTCGCGGCAGAGACGGTCGCCGGAACATACGTACGCCTGAACCGCGCCGTTCAGGCGTATTCGCCGCGCGCATCCCGGGCACTACTCCCTTGTGGTCATCCCGGTCCATGACGTGAACCCGGCGCGCCGTACGCCCTGGGTGACGTACGCGCTCATCGCCGCCAACGTGCTGGCGTTCCTGTTCATGCCCGGCCTGGCCGGCACCGTGGCCGGGGACACGGCCCTCGCCCAGCAGTGCCATCTGCACGCGTTCCTGGACCAGTACGCGGCGGTGCCGCAGGAGCTGATCCACCACCGGATGCCGCGGCTGGTGCCGACCGGCGAGACCGCGGTGGGGCCGCAGGGGCCGGGCTGTGTCGTGGCGCCGCCGGACTACGGCAAGTCACCTGAGCTGAGCGTGCTCAGCGCGATGTTCCTGCACGGCGGCTGGCTGCACCTGCTCGGCAACATGCTGTTCCTGCTGATCTTCGGCAACAACATCGAGGACCGCATGGGCCACGTCCGCTTCGCGCTGTTCTACCTGGCGTGCGGCTACGCGGCGACGTACGGCTTCGCGCTCCTCAACGCCGGTTCGGGCGAGCCGCTGATCGGCGCGTCCGGGGCGATCGCCGGGGTCCTCGGCGCCTATCTGGTGCTGTATCCGAAGGCCCGGGTGTGGGTGCTGGTGCCGTTCCTGATCTTCCTGCCGCTGAGGCTGCCGGCCTGGCTGGTGCTGGGCTTCTGGTTCGGGCTCCAGGCGGTGTACTCCTCCGGCGAGGGCGTCTCGGACGCCGGCACCGTGGCGTACGCGGCGCACATCGTCGGCTTCCTCGCCGGGATGCTGCTGGCCTGGCCGCTCAAGCCGGGCACGCCACCGCCGCCGGAGCCGCGCGGCCTGCTCTTCGGCAGGCAGGCCCGGCCCCGGCACACCTGGTGAGGCCTCTGCTCAGCGGGCGGTCCGCGTGTGGACGTAGTCGACCAGGCGGGTCAGCGCGTCCGGGTCGGTGGCCGGCATGACGCCGTGGCCGAGGTTGAAGACGTGGCCCTCCAGGCCGGCCGCCGCGTCCAGCACCTCGCGGGTCTTGGCCTCGACGGCCTCGGTGGAGGCGAACAGGACGGTCGGGTCGAGGTTGCCCTGGAGCGCCTTGCCGGGGCCGACCCGGCGGGCGGCCTCGTCGAGCGGGACGCGCCAGTCGACGCCGACGACGTCCGCGCCGGCCTCGCCCATCAGGCCCAGCAGCTCGCCGGTGCCGACGCCGAAGTGGATGCGCGGGACGCCGTAGCCGGCGACGGCCTGGAAGACCTTCGCCGAGGCGGGCAGGACGGAGCGCCGGTAGTCGGCGGGGGCGAGCGCGCCGGCCCAGGAGTCGAACAGCTGGACCGCCGAGACGCCCGCCTCGATCTGGACCTTCAGGAACGCGGCCGTGATGTCCGCGAGGCGGTCGAGCAGGTCGGCCCACAGCTCGGGGTCGCCGTACATCATCGCCTTGGCGTTCTCGTACGTCCGCGAGGGGCCGCCCTCGACGAGGTAGCTCGCGAGGGTGAAGGGGGCGCCGGCGAAGCCGATGAGCGGGGTGGAGCCCAGCTCGCGGGTGAGCATCCCGATGGCCTCGGTGACGTAGGGGACGTCCTCGGGGGTGAGGTGTCGCAGCCGGTCGAGGTCCGCGCGGGAGCGGACCGGGCGCTCGACGACCGGGCCGACGCCGGGCTTGATGTCGAGGTCGACGCCGATGGCCTTGAGCGGGACGACGATGTCACTGAAGAAGATCGCCGCGTCCACGCCGTGCCGGCGCACCGGCTGGAGGGTGATCTCGGTGACCAGCTCGGGCCGCATGCAGGACTCCAGCATGGGGATGCCCTCGCGGACCTTGCGGTACTCGGGCAGCGAGCGCCCGGCCTGCCGCATGAACCACACGGGCGTGTGCGGCACGGGTTCGCGCCTGCACGCCTTGAGGAAGGCGGAGTCGTACGTCGCGGAAGGCTGCGTCTGG
Source organism: Streptomyces sp. JB150 (assembly GCF_011193355.1). Taxonomy (GTDB): domain Bacteria; phylum Actinomycetota; class Actinomycetes; order Streptomycetales; family Streptomycetaceae; genus Streptomyces. The sequence goes on along the minus strand of NZ_CP049780.1, from coordinate 5,906,676 downwards.
TTGGCACTCACGGGGCAAGTTTCGCACGGCACGCCGACGGCCCCGGCCGGGCCCTGCGCACACCGGTGCGACCGGCGGGGTGTCTCTCCCTGCGCCGGGCGCCCGTTCCGCTTAATCTTCCCCGCATGGCTGCGGCTCAGGGACGACTGTCGGACGGCGCTGGCGGAATGGACGACCCGAAGGAGAGGGATCTGCATGCGGGTGAGGCGGCTCCGCCGGTCTTCCGGGCCGCCGTCGACGCCCTGAGGTCGGCGCGGCTGCGCCCGCAGCTGGAGGTCGAGGCCACGCGGGCCCCGCAGCGGCTCGCGCCGTACGCGTACGCCCTGGAGGCGGCGGTGGTCGACGGCGAGCAGGACCTGGCCGACGGCCGGCTGGTGCTGCTGCACGATCCGGCCGGGCACGAGGCCTGGCGGGGCACGTTCCGGCTGGTGACGCTGGTGCGCGCGGAGCTGGAGCCGGAGATGGCGGCCGATCCGCTGCTGCCGGACGTGTGCTGGTCGTGGCTGACCGGGGCGCTGCAGGCGCGCGGGCTGACGTACGGCGAGCCGAGCGGCACGGTGACCCGGGCCAGCTCCCACTACTTCGGCGGGCTGTCGGCGCGCCCGGCGGCCTCGCAGATCGAGATCCGTGCCTCGTGGACGCCGCGGGAAGGGCTGGGCGGGGTGCCGGACACGGCGGGGCACCTGGCGGCCTGGTGCGATCTGCTGGCTCAGGTGGCCGGGCTGCCGCCCGCCGGTCCGGGTGACGCTTCGGTGGTGACGTTGCCGCAGCGGCGCGGGCCGCAGTCGCGCTGACCAGCGGCCGACCGACCGTCGTTTTGTCGATACGGCCACTTTCAATCAGGAGTAGTCACTCGAACGAACCGATTCGTTCACCGAACGATCGACAGGGTGTCCGAATTGCACCGATTGCTACTCACTAGATCGTGATCATTCCCTAAAGCCCCGCAGGTTTGCTGCCGAAGACGACTGTGACCTTCAAAGCCGTCCCGCACCCCAGGAGGCCTGGTGTCCGTTCTCCTCGAGCAGCCCGCAAGCCTGGTCGCCTACCGCCCGAACAAGCCCACCGCCATGGTCGTCGTCGCCGATCCGCGCGTCCGCTCCACCGTCACCCGCCATCTGTGGGCGCTCGGTGTGCGTGACGTCATCGAGGCGTCGTCCATCGCCGAGGCTCGTCCCCGCATCGGCAACCCCCGCGACATCTGCGTCGCCGACGTCCACCTGCCCGACGGCTCCGGCCTGACCCTCCTGGCGGAGACGCGCGCCGCGGGCTGGCCCAACGGGCTCGCCCTGTCCGCCGCCGACGACATCGGCGCCGTCCGCAACGCCCTCGCGGGCGGTGTGAAGGGCTACGTCGTCACCGGCACCCGCACCAACGTCGGGCTCCCCACCCGACCCGGCGCCGCCCCCATCGGCGCCGCCGCCGCCCGCCTGCACCGCCGCCCCCCGGGCGCCCCGAGCCACCCGGGCGGCTACCGCGAGCTGTCCGGCCGCGAGGTGGAGGTGCTGCGGCTGGTCGCCGAGGGCCAGTCCAACAAGGCCATCGGCGTCTCGATGGGCCTGTCCGCCCTGACCGTCAAGAGCCACCTCGCCCGCATCGCCCGCAAGCTGGGCACCGGTGACCGGGCCGGCATGGTCGCCGTGGCCCTGCGCACCGGCATCATCCACTGAATCAACCGACCCCTGCCCGCACCCCGTGATCCCCCGTAACTGACCGGTTCACCACCCTCCGGTGCCCGTCGGCGGAACGTTCCGCCGACGGGCACCGCGCGTCTGCGGCCTCGCTCGGAACCGTCCGGCTGCCGGAGAAAGCCGCCCACGCCGCCGAGCGCGCATAAAGGTGGGGCGCCTTCAGGGCGCCCCTCGATGGCGGCTTCGCCTCCTACTTCGCTTTCTTTCCCTTCTTGCCCTTCTTTGCCTTGTCCCCCGCCTCGACCTGGGTCTGTCCGCTGTCGGTCACGATCGAGGCGGCTTCCATGGCCGCCGGTGCGGCGAGCGCGCCGCAGAGCGCGAAGCCGCACGCAGCCAGGGCGGTGCGTCTGCGGAGGGCGGCTTCCATGAGGCATCACCAGACTCGTGGAGAGATATCGCTCGCTTCCACACTCGTCCTCGCCGTCCCACGTCGTCGAGAAGCGGGCGCCCGGCGTCCTCGCTCGGCGTCCCCGAGGGCGGGCAAGAGGGCGCAACCAGGGCACATGGCGGGGAAAGCCTGCGTGGCGGCGCGCAGCGGCGAGGCTTGTTTTCGCTGGTCAGCCTCGCTCGTGTGCGGAGAGACAGGTCAGCCATTCGCCTGTACGGATACCCTTGACAGGTGACCGACGCCCACGACACCGCAGCAGACAGCTCACTGCGAACCACCGGAGGCGCCCCTCCGGACGACGGCGGATCTTCTGCTACGGAGGCGCCGATCCCCTTGCTGGAGCCGCGTGAGGGCATCCCGCCCGTGATCGCGGACGAGGCCGCTCTCGCCCGGGTGATCGCCGCCTTCGCCGACGGCTCGGGCCCCGTCGCCGTCGACGCCGAACGTGCCTCCGGCTACCGCTACGGCCAGCGCGCCTACCTGGTGCAGCTGCGCCGCGAGGGCGCGGGCACCGCGCTGATCGACCCGGTCGCCTGCCCCGACCTGTCCGCCCTCGGCGAGGCGCTGTCCGACACCGAGTGGGTGCTGCACGCCGCCACGCAGGACCTGCCGTGCCTGCGCGAGATAGGCATGGTGCCCACCCGGCTGTTCGACACCGAGCTGGCCGGGCGGCTCGCCGGGTTCCCGCGCGTCGGCCTCGGCGCCATGGTCGAGAACGTGCTCGGCTACGTCCTGGAGAAGGGCCACTCCGCCGTCGACTGGTCCACCCGCCCGCTGCCCGAGCCCTGGCTGCGCTACGCCGCGCTCGACGTCGAGCTGCTGGTCGACCTGCGGGACGCGCTGGAGAAGGAGCTGGACCGGCAGGGCAAGCTGGAGTGGGCCCGGCAGGAGTTCGACGCGATCGCGTCGGCGCCGCCGCCGGAGCCCCGCAAGGACCCCTGGCGGCGGACGTCCGGCATGCACAAGGTGCGGCGCCGGCGCCAGCTCGCCGTGGTGCGCGAGCTGTGGCAGACGCGGGACGCCATCGCGCAGCGGCGCGATGTGTCGCCGGGCAAGGTGCTGTCGGACGCGGCCATCGTGGAGGCCGCGCTCGCCCTTCCGGGCAATGTGCACGCGCTGTCCGCGCTGAACGGTTTCGGGCACCGGATGGGGCGGCGGCAGCTGGAGCAGTGGCAGGCGGCCGTCGACCGGGCGAAGGCGCTGCCCGAGTCGCAGCTGCCGCAGCCGGGGCAGCCCGTCGCCGGGCCGCCGCCGCCGCGGGCGTGGGCCGACAAGGATCCGGCCGCCGCCGCCCGGCTGTCCGCGGCCCGTGCGGGGGTCACCGCGCTGGCCGAGGAGCTGAATCTGCCGCAGGAGAACCTGGTCGCGCCGGATGCCGTGCGGCGGCTGTGCTGGGAGCCGCCGCAGCGGGGGGACTCCGTCGGTGTCGCGGAGGCGTTGGGGGCGTACGGGGCTCGGGCGTGGCAGGTGGAGTTGGTGACGCCGGTGTTGGTGGAGGCGTTGGCGGCGAAGCCGGCGTAAGGGTTTTGGCCGGGGGCCTGTGCGGGTGCGTTGTGGCTGGTCGCGCAGTTCCCCGCGCCCCTGAGGGGTGCGCCTCTGGGGGTCATCTGGTCGCTCCCTTGGTGAAGCCGTTGTAGATGAACTTCTGGAGGGCCAGGAAGACGATCAGTGTGGGCAGGATGACCAGGACGGCTCCTGCCGAGATGGTCTCCCAGTGGGCGCCGAAGGGGCCGCGGAAGCGGAAAAGGGACGTCGAGATCACGCCAAGGTCTTCGGAGGGCATGTAGAGGAAGGGGATGTAGAAGTCGTTGTAGACGGTGATCCCCTTCACGATGACGACCGTGGCGATCGCCGGCTTCAGCAGCGGGAAGATGATCTTGCGGTAGATGGTGAAGGCGCCGGCGCCGTCGAGGCGGGCGGCCTCGTCCAGGGAGACCGGGATGGACCGGACGAACTGCAGGAAGATGTAGATCGAGACGATGTCGGTGCCCATGTAGAGAGCGATCGGCGCCCACAGCGAGTCGAACATGCCGAGGCTCGTGACGATCTGGAAGGTCGCGACCTGGGTGGTGACCCCGGGGACCAGCGCGGCGACCAGGAAGGCCGCCAGGACCGGCTTGCGGAAGCGGAAGCGGAACCGGTCGATCGCGTACGCCGTCATGGAACCGATCAGCACGGTGCCGCCGACCGCGAAGAGCAGGACGAAGGCCGTGTTGCCGAACGCGGAGAGCATCCGGCCGTCCTGGAACGCCGACACGTAGTTGGCGAAGTTCAGCGGATTCTCCGGCAGGGACAGCGCGCCGCCGTCGTCCGCCATCTCCCGCTCGGTCTTGAGCGAGGTCAGCACGACCACCGTCAGCGGGAGCAGCACGACCACCGTCGCCAGGGCCAGCGACAGGTACACCAGGGTGCGGGCCAGGACGCGGCGGGTCATACGAGGTCCACCCTCTCGTCGGGGACGAGGCGGCGCTGCACCCAGGTCACCAGCAGGATGATCAGCAGCAGCACGACGGCCGCCGCCGAGGCGAGCCCCGTCTTGTTGAACTGGAACGCCAGCTTCACGGTCTGGATCACGAAGGTCTCGGTGCCGGTCGCGCCGCCGGTCATGATGTACGGGATCTCGAAGGCGGACAGCGAGCCGGAGACCGACAGGATCACGGTCAGGGTGAGCACCGGTTTGATGCCGGGCGCGATGATGTGCCGGAACTGCTGCCAGCGGTTCGCCCCGTCCAGCTCGGCCGCCTCGTACAGCTCGCCGGGGATGGACTGGATCGCGCCGAGGAACAGGACGAAGTTCAGGCCGAGGTAGCGCCAGACGGACACGCCCGCGAGGGAGGTGTTCGCCGAGACGGGGTCGCCCAGCCAGGCGTGGTCGGGGTCCGCGCCGAACAGGCCGAGCACCGAGTCGAGGGTGCCGCCGTCCTGGAAGAAGTAGAGGAAGACGAAGCCGATCGCCACCCCGTTGATCAGGTACGGGAAGAACAGCACGCCCTTGAAGAAGTTCCGGAAGCGGACGTTGAAGCTGAGGACCGTGGCGAAGTACAGCGCGGCGACGATCTGCACCGCGGAGGCGGCGAGGTAATAGCCGGAGACGAAGAAGACCTGGAACAGGTCCTCGCGGGTGAAGATCTCCGTGTAGTTGCCGGGCCCCGTGAAGCGCAGCTCGGGGCTGACCCCGTCCCAGTCGGTGAAGCTGTACGCGACCATGTTGACGATCGGCGCGTACGTGAAGGTGACCAGCAGCGCGAGCGGGGCCAGCAGGAACAGCCAGGGGGTGACGCCCCGCCGCAGGCGGGCCCGGCGGGGTGCCGGAACCGGCCGGGGCGGGGCGGGTGCGGCCGGTGCCGTGCCCCGGGCCTTCTCGGTGAGGTGCGCCATCAGGACCCCAGGGACTTCTGGGTCTCGGTCCAGCGCCTGCCGAGGTCGTCGAGGAAGCCGTCCAGATCGCCGTCGCGGGCGCCGCGGGCCAGGTCGACGAGGTCCTGGCGGTAGTCGGGCTTGTAGATGCCGACCTCGGACTCGTTGTCGATCCGCTTGACCTCGGCGCCCCGGGCGTCGTCGACCTCGATGAGCTGGACGCCCTCCTCCTCGTAGGGCTTCAGCACCTCGGGCAGCGGCGCGTCCCGGAGGGGCGAGATGGCGAGGTTGTCCTCGACGTAGCCGGACTTGTCGGTGAACCAGTCGATCCAGGCGCGGGCCGCCTCCTTGTGGTCGGAGTGGATGTTGACGGCCTGGTTGTAGTCGGGGGCGACGACCGCGCAGAACGTGCCGTCCACCTGGGCCGGGAAGGGCATGAAGCCGATGTCGTCGGGGTTCACGCCGGCCTTGCGGGCGGCGTCCCGGAACTGGACGACCGCCCAGGTGCCGAGCCACTGGGTGGCGATCTCGCCCTTGGCCAGCCGGGTCTTGGAGGCCTCCCAGTTGGTGGTGGTCGGGTCCTTCTCGGCGAGGCCCTGCGCGACGATGTCGTGCAGCAGGGTGTCCGCGACGCGCAGGTCGGCGCCCTCGGCCCACGGGTTGCCCTCGGCGAGCTTCGTGGTGGCGCCGGTGTCGCAGCTGACGGAGCCGTTGACGTACGTCCAGGAGGTCAGCGGCCACTGGGCGGCGAAGTTGGTGTAGTAGGGAATCGCGTCGGTCCGGGACTTCACGGCCT